>CAIKQM010000493.1 GCA_903829565.1 uncultured Planctomycetota bacterium | reverse complement strand
GCCGCGTGGCCAAGCTGATCAACGGTTGGGAGTTGGAGACCACCGAGCTGCTGTTCTCAGGTGCGTTGGAGAACCAGCCGCCGCGCGCTTTGGCCTGCGTGTTCTTGGCCTTGGTGTGGGAGGAAAGGCGCCGGTTTGTCGACAACCGCAGTGCCGGGCGGCGTCTGGGCCCGTTGCGTGAGCAGGTCGAGCGCGCCATCCAGCGCCTTGTGATTGCGGCCAGCGAAGAGGGCTTGGAAGACACCATTCGCCAACCCGACTGGGGCCTGACAGAGGCTCTCGATGCTTGGTACAGCGGCGCCACTCTGGGCGAGCTGGAAGAAGTGGTCGAAGCAACTCCGGGCGACATCGTGCGCGCCTTCCGTATGGCGGTGCAGTTGATGCGCCAAGTGCGCCACGCCATCGATCCCGAGTGGGACTTGTGGGAGAGCCTGGGTGCTGCGATGGAAGCGATCGACCGCGACGAGGTCGATGCGCGGCGGCAGCTCGAGTCCGGTTGAGCCCTGAGAGTTTGGCCCTGAGAGTTGAGAACCATGATGCACGAAGCCTTGCGTGAAGCAGACTGGCAGCGATTGGAGGAGCTTCGAGCTCAGTTCCTAGCGGCTCAAGAGGGTGATGCGTCAGCGCAACCCTCGGCCTGGAAGAACGAGCGTGATTTGCTGCTCTACGATGCGGTGTACGGTGCGCGCATTGGTTGGAAGTGGGATGCTTTCTTGCGCGATGCGCTGCCGCGCTTGGTGTTGCCCGCGAACGCACGCTTGCTGGATCTGGGCTGCGGCACAGGTGTAGCCACACGGGCCTTTGCCCGCCATGCAGCCGGTGTCGCGGCTTCAGTACAGCTCGTGGACCACTCACTCGTCGCCACGCAAGTTGCCAACAGCTTGGTGGAGCGTGATGTGCCCGGCTTGGCACGGACGGCGACACCGTGTGACCTGCAGTCCTTGGTGGCGCAGCCCTTTGATGTGTTGCTCGTGTCGCATGTCATTGACGAGTGGAAGGATGAGGCGTGGCATGCGGCCTTGCGCCTCGCGCGGCAGGCCTCGGTGGTCCTGTGGCTTGAGGGTGGTGCGCGCGCCACCTCACGGGCCATGCAACGCGTGCGTGAAGATCTTTTGACAGATTTCGAACCGCTGCTGCCGTGCACCCACAGCGCCAGTTGCGGAGCACTGCAGGAACTCAACACCCACGAGTGGTGCCACCGCTTCGCTCAGCCGCCGCAAGAAGCCTTCACCACGGCCCATTTCAGCTTTGCGGCCAAGCGCTTGGGTTTGGATCTGCGGTCCCTGCCCTACTGTGGCCTGGCCATGGCCAAGCCCGGATTCCATCACGCGCGCACGCACGGCCTGGTGCGGGTGCTCGGACGCGGCAAGAGCGAGAAAGGCAAGGCGACCGCCTCCATCTGCGATGTGCATGGCGTGCGCCGCGTGCAGATTCTGGAGCGCTACGGCAAGTCCACGGTGCGCGCCCTCGCCGATGCGCCTTGGGAGGTCGACCTCCTCAAGCTCGGTTTCGCGGGCGAGCACGGTCAAGGCAAGGTAGTTTCGATCGATCCGGCGTAGCCGGGGCGTAGACTGGTCGCATCATGCTGACCGCTCTGCTCGCTCTACCTCTCCTGTCCTCCGGCACCGCGCTGGAGGTTGCGTTTCCCGAGCAAAAGTACCTGCGCCCCGTTTGGTTCGGTCATGTGACCGGAACCGAACGCACACATGCTGTGGTGGAACAGCGCGGTGTCGTGTCGCTGTTTCAGATCAGCGACCAAGGGCTCGCGAGCTCGCCTCAGGTGTTCCTTGACATCGAAGAGCTAGTCACGACCAGTGGCAACGAAGAAGGTCTGCTGGCCCTGGCCTTCCACAAGGAGTTCGCGCGCGCAGAGTCGCCGCACCAAGGCCGCTTCTTCGTGTACTACTGCACGGCGGATCGTGACGCCAAAGTGCTGTGCGAGTACCGGGCTGCGCGCACAACCAAAGAGACCGAGACCCAGTGGGTGGCCGACCCCAAGAGTGAGCGCGTGTTGCTGGAAGTGCCGCAACCGTGGGACAACCACAACGGTGGTGATCTGGCCTTCGGGCCCGATGGAATGCTGTACCTCGGTATCGGCGATGGTGGCGCAGCGAATGACCCCAAGAACCATGCGCAAGATGTGCGCTCTTTGCTGGGCAAGATCGTGCGCGTGGATGTAGACGCACGCGAGGAGGGCAAGCCGTACGGCATCCCGCAGGACAACCCCTACCTCAGTGTGGAGGGGGCGCGGCCGGAGCTGTGGGCGATCGGCTTGCGCAATCCGTGGCGGTTCTGCTTTGGCAGCGATGGTGCGTTGTGGGTCGGCGATGTAGGCCAGAACCTATGGGAAGAGGTGTGCGTGGTCCGCAAGGGCGAGAATCACGGTTGGCCCTTCCAAGAGGGCTTCCATGACTTTGACACCAAGCGCAAGAAGCGCGGCCCGGGTGAGTTCGTGGCGCCGCTCGTCGAGTACAAGCACGACGAAGGGCAGAGCATCACCGGCGGTTTCATCTATCGCGGCACACGCGTGAGCGCGCTGACCAATCGCTATGTCTATGCCGATTACCAAAGCGGCGTGGTGTGGAGCATCGCGGCCGACGAGAAGCAGCCGGGCACACCGCGGCGTGAAGCGCAGCTGGGTGGAATCGCAAGTTTCGGCCTCGATTATCGCGGTGAATTGTATGCTTGCAGCTTCGACGGCCG
>CAIKQM010000492.1 GCA_903829565.1 uncultured Planctomycetota bacterium | reverse complement strand
GCCAACGCTGCGTCAATGACGAGCACCTTGGTCGTCGGCGCCGCCAGCGCAGTGCTTGCTTCTCCGCGCAGTTGCCCCACCACAGGGAAGGCGCCGCTGCTAGCCATGCGATCCGTGTTGGTCGCCACCATGCCGACTACGAACACCAAGCCCGCTGCCATGGCCGTCAACAACCACATGGGCGCGCGCCGCGGGGGCGGCAGCTGCACCACCGGCGAAGGCGGCACGCTGCTCAACGTATCGACGAACGAGTCGCACTCGGCGCAGGCCGCCAAATGGCGGTCAATCTCCGCGCGGCGCGCTGAGGTCAACGCGGGGTCGAATTGCCCCGCTCCGGGCCCGCCGCCGAACTCGTACAACTCCTCGGGGGTGGGGCACTCCGAGGGCGCGCCGGCGGCACGAGCTTGCTCGCGCAGCCAACTATCGACGGCGTCCAAGTGCTCCCGACGCAGGGTGTGGGGGTCTCGCTGATGCGCGTGGGGGGACTGCTGGGGGGCAGTACGCGCAGCGTCGGTCGTCGGGAGCTCTTGCGGCCCGAAGCGGAGCGATTCGTTGTCCTGCTTCATGGGTCGCCCAGAGTCCGACGATTGGGGCTTTGCCGGGGGCGAAAAAGGTGAAAAACCAGCCTCGCTCATAGCGCCGCATCCTCGAAGGAGTAGTCGTGAACCAGCACGCGCCGCAGCGCCGCCGAGGCGCGCTTCACGCGGTACTTGGCCTGTTCCAAGGAGATCCCGAGCGCCGCCGCGATGTCTTCCATCGTGCGCCCGTCGACGAAGCGCAAGACGAGCAGGCTGCGCTCCTCTCCATCCAGATGCGCCAGACCGCGGCGCACCAGCTGACCAATTTCGTCCGTACTGGCCGCTTCGCCGGGCGTAGGGCTGCCATCCACACGCTCCGGCAGTTGATCACCCACCATCGTCAAGCGCGGCGTGCGCCGGCCACCGTCCCTGCGCTTGAGGTCCACGACCCTGCACCACGCCACGCGATACAGCCAAGTGCCGAGGCTGCCCTTTGAGGGATCGTAGGCGTTGGCGTCAAGACGGTCGAAAATGTAGAGGACCACATCCTGGAACAGATCGTCGCGCGTGCTGTGGTCCTGCTCGAAGTTACCGATGCAGTGCAGGAGCAGGGGGCGGTAGCGCTGGAGGAAGGTGGCGACGGCGGTGTTGTGGCGCGAGCGTAGCTCACGCACGAGTGCGAGTTCGTCGATGTCGCCCGCCGGTTCCATCCTAGAGACGAGGGATAGAGGATTGGGGAAACGGAAGCAAGTGATACTGGCCCCTTTCGCTGTGCACGCCCCACAAGCAACTTCGTGGACGAACCCGATTTGACCTAGGTTTGCGGCGCCGACAGTGGCGACTTCGCTACCAGGCCTCGGCCTGGTTGACGGGTGCGACTCCCTCGACCCTCAGGTAGGCCTGCATTTCCCGCGCGTTTCAGCTGCAGGCCCGCCGGCGCCCTGTGAGGTCGTGCACACTCACAGGGGCCAGTATCGATTGGGGGATTTCTACCTGTGCAGAAACACCCCTCACCTCCACAATCAACCCTCTGCCGTGGATGACTTGTCCCTCCTCATGTCTGCTGCCTACGGCGAGCTGCAAACCCTCGCCCGCGCCTACATGCGTGGTCAAAAAGCCAGCCACACTCTGCAGCCCACCGCACTGGTCAACGAGGCTTTCATGCGGCTCGCTCGGGCTGATTCGGCGATCTTGCAGGATCGAGCGCGGTTTCTAGCCGTGGCGGCCACTGCCATGCGCCAAATTCTCATCAATCACGCTGAGGCGCGGGGCACAACCAAACGCGGCGGTGGCCAAGCGCGCGTACAGGTCGACCAAGGCGAGCTCCTTGAGGCCGGTGCGATTGATCTCGACAGGGTGCTCGATGTGGACGCCGCGTTACGCAAACTCGAAACGCTGGATGCACGCAAGGCCAAGGTCGTCGAGGCCAAGGTTTTTGGAGGCATGGCCAACGCCGAAGTGGCCGAGTCCTTAGGCCTATCCTTGAGCACGATCGAGTCCGATTGGCGCATGGCGAGGGCTTGGTTGGCCAAGGAGCTTGATCCTTGATCCCCAGAGTTTGCGTGCCCACGCAGTTTCACTTGGAATTCGCCAAGGGCGGCGAAGGCTAATTCTGTGGATGGGGGTATGCCTCCTTCCATGGATCCGCTGACGCGCTTTGCGCGCCTTGAAGAGCTCTTTCATGCCGCGCGGGATCTATCCGCCAGCGACCTGCAGCACTTCCTCGCGCAGCTGGACGAACCGGCGTTGAAGGCCGAGCTAGAAGAGCTGCTTCGTCATGATCGTGCTGGGGCTCCTTCAGTGCGCCACCTGGCCAATGTCGGCGGCCTGCTTGACGGGCTGGAGAGCCCCCCGACGATTCCCGAGCGTCTAGGCGAGTACGAGGTGCTCGACATCTTGGGCGAAGGAGCCAGTGGCGTTGTGCTGCGTGCTCGTCAGCCGGGCACGCAGCGGCTCGTGGCCATCAAGGTTCTTTCTGTCGGAGCTTGGGATCAAAGAGCTCTGGCGCGCTTTCGGCGCGAGGTACGCATCCTAGGCCGGCTCGAGCACCCGCACATTGCGCGCATCTATGACTCTGGCACCGATGCGGTAGGGGCTCTGGGGCGGCCCTACTTCGTCATGGAGCTTGTCGCGGGTAAGCCGCTGATGACCTATGTCCGTACGCAGGACATCGGCTGGAAGGGCGTGGTGCGGCTGTTCGTGCAAGTCGTCGAAGCGTTGAGCCATGCGCACACTTGCGGCGTCCTGCATCGCGATCTCAAGCCGGGCAATGTGCTGGTAACAGCTGAGGGGCAGCCGAAGATCGTTGACTTCGGTGTAGCAGCTCTCGTCGAGGGCACCGAAGCAGGCGAGCCGGCCGTCCCGGGGGCGTCGGCGCGCGCAACGAGCGTGCGCAGCGCCGCGGGAGACCTGGTTGGCACTGTGCCCTACATGCCCCCCGAGCAGTTCGATGGGACGCACAAGGTCGATGTGCGCAGCGATTTGTACGCGATCGGTGTGATGCTGTACGAAGCACTCTCCGGTCGCATGCCTTACGAGATCGACGGCCGGAATCTGGTGCAAGCGGCCGCCATCGTGCGCGATGAAGTGCCCACCGCGCTCGGACGCATCGACAGGTCCCTGAGCGGCGATGTCGAGACGGTGGTGTCAAAGCTCCTCGAGAAAGAGCCGGCTCGTCGTTACCAGAGCGCGCGCGAACTCAAGGAGGATCTTGAGCGCCTGCTCGAAGGTCTCCCGACACGCGCGCGTCCCGTCGCGCGCCGCGAGCGCACTTTGCGGTTCGTGCGCCGCTACCGCGCCTTCATCATGGTCACGAGCAGCGTGTTCCTCGCGCTCGCACTGCTGCTCTCGTGGACGGCACACTTGTGGCGTACCGCAGATCAACGCGGCGATTCGCTCGCGTTGCTGCTGGAGGAACGTGCGCGTGACGACTACCGCCGCACCATTGGTTATGCAGAGGCAGCGCTGCGCGCCGGCAGCATCGTGGATGCGCGCGCAGCCTTGGACGCAGCCGAATCCGCAAGACGCGGGTGGGAATGGGATTACTTGCGCGCTCGTGCGTGGAGCGAGGCGCTCTCGCTGCCAGCCGGTGTCCTGACCACCGTCGTGC
>CAIKQM010000491.1 GCA_903829565.1 uncultured Planctomycetota bacterium | reverse complement strand
GATTCGGCAAACGCTGGAAGGCGCAGAAGCGGCACAGCTTGTTGCAGATGTTGGTGTAGTTGACGTGCTGGTTGACATTGAAGTACGTGCGATCACCGTGCAGCCGCTCGCGCACATAGTTCGCCAACTCGCCCACCGCATAGAGATCCGCGTGGTACAAGCGCACACCATCGGCGCGCGAGAGGCGCTCTCCGGCTAGCACCTTGTGCGCTAGGTCCGCAATGCCCGCCCGTTCGGCTGTGCGCAGCAGTCTCATGCGACACCTCCAGCCGGCGCGCCCTTGTGCGTCGCAGCCTCAGCGCGGTTGCACGGTGCAGTGGGCGCACCCAGACGCTCATCATCCAAGCCGTACCAGCTGTTGCGGCGCACAGGTGTAAAGCCCGCACGACGGATCTGCTGCTCGAGCTTCTCGATGGGCGCGAGGTGGAAGCAACCAGCCGCCGACACCACATTCTCTTCCAGCATCGTGCCGCCGAAGTCGTTGCAACCCATGCGCAAGGTCATCTGCGCCGCCTTCAAGCCTTGGGTCACATACGAGGTCTGCATGTTGTCAATGTTGTCGAGATAGATGCGCGCCAAAGCTTGCACACGCAGATAGGTGCCGGGCGTCGCTTTGCGCGGGTACAGCTCTTGTTGCGGCACACCTTCTGGTTGCATGGTCCAACACGCAAAGGCCGTGAAGCCGCCGGTGTCATCTTGCAGCGCGCGCAAACGCTCCATGTGCTCGATGCGTTCGGCATGCGTCTCCACATGCCCGAACATCATCGTGGCCGAAGAACGCAGGCCCGCTTCGTGCACCGCGCGATGCACAGCGAGCCAGCGATCTGTGCTGGTCTTCTTGGGCGCGATGATGGTGCGCACGCGCTCGACGAGCATCTCGGCACCTGCACCAGGCACCGAGCCCAAGCCCGCTGCGATCAAGTCGCGCAACACGGCTTCCACGGGACGCTTGTCGAGCTTGGCCAAGTGATCCAACTCGGGCGCCGACAACGCATGCAAGTTGATCAGCGGGAAACGCTGGCGCAGGTCTTCGAACAGCTCACACCACCAGGCCGTCTTCAAACGCGGATGGTGACCGCCTTGCATCAACACTTGCCGGCCACCGATGTCGGCCAACTCTTGCATGCGTCGATGCAGCTCCGGACGCTCCATGACATACGCACCTTCGGCGCCCGGACGCCGGTAGAAGGCGCAGAACCCGCAATCCGTGATGCACACATTGGTGGGGTTCAGGTTGCGATCGACGATGTAGGTCACGCGGCCTTCGGGATGCTTGCGCGCGCGCACCGTGTCGGCCAAGCGCCCGAGCAGCAACAGGTCGGCATGGTCATGCAGGAACAGTCCCTCGGCGGGTGTGATGCGCACACCGTCCTCGATCTTGCCGGCGAGGCGCTCCAGCTCCTGTGCGTGCGGCCCTTGCGTGGCGCGACTGGCGCGCTCGGGAGGCAGCCCCGGGTGGAGGTTCTGGGGAAGATCCTGGGGATGCAGGTCCAAGTCGGCGGCTGTGGGACTGTCCATCACGTAGTGAGTATATAGATGGCCCCCATGGCAAGGCGCGGGGCTACAGGCCACAATCCTTACCCGGGAATGGGGGAACCGCTCACGCCGCGCCGTGTCCGGGCGTACCCTTCACCTAGCCTATGCAAGCCACTCTGCTGCTCCTGTGTTTGGCCTTGGGACAGGCGACTGCGCCTACGCAGTCGGCCCCCCAAGCGTCTCAAGCTGTACCTACCAAGGCCGAGGCCTCGCAGGCCGAACGCGACAAGTTGCAGGCCGCCTGGAAGGCCAACGACGCCGCCATGGCCGAGGACTACAAGGTCTGGCGCGAGGCCACGCAAGCTGCGCGGGCCAAAGGGCTGCCGCGTGAGGAGTGGCCGGCCTCGCCGTTGGCGAAGTGGTTCCCGCTCAACGAGCAGTTGGCGGACCAAGGCCAGCCCGATGCCTTGACCTGGTGCTTGCAGCAAGTGTCGACCTCGGGGCGCGAGCTTGCCACGGTGCTGGAGTGCAAGTCGCGCTGGTACCAAAAGCTGGTCAGCGAGCATGCCGACTCGGCTGCGATGGAGGTCGCGTTCAACTACCTGCGCGGCGAGGGCGGCACGGGCAGTCTCGATGCCAAGCGCACCTTGGAGTTGCTCGACACGCTGTTGGCGACGACGACGCGCGAAGCCATGAAGGCGCGCGTGCTGTTCGCCATGCCGGATGTGATCGCGCGCGCCAATGATCCTGAGGCCGCCAAGAAGAAGCTCGAGCTGTACGAGCGCTTGGCGAAGGACTATCCCAACACGCCCGAAGCGCGCCGCGCTCGCGGTGTGCTCAATAGCGAGCGCAATCTCTCGATCGGTTCGTTGGCACCGGACTTCACCACCAAAGATGTCGACGGTGTGGAGTTCAAGCTGTCGGACTATCGCGGAAAGGTGGTGGTGCTCGACTTCTGGGGCTTCTGGTGAGGCCCTTGCGTGGGGATGATTCCCCACGAGAAGACGCTCGTGCAGCGTCTCAAGGACAAGCCCTTCGCTCTCGTTGGCGTCAACACCGATACCGACAAGGACAACTACAAGAAGCTCGCTGCGCAACACGGCGTCACTTGGCGCAGCTCATGGCAAGGTGGGACCAGTGGCCCTATCTGCCAAGAGTGGGGCGTGCGCAGCTACCCGACCATCTATGTGTTGGATCACCGTGGCGTGATCCGCTTCAAAGGTGTGCGCGGCAAAGCGATGGACCAAGCGGTGGATCAACTGTTGGCCGAACTCGAAGCCGAGGAGAAGGCTAAACAAGGCTCTAAGTAGGACTCGAACGTATGCGGTGCATCTTGGAGCGTGTGGCGGGAATGGTGGTGGCGCTGGTGCTGTGCAGCATGGCGCCGCAGGCTGCGGCTTGGGCCACCAGCGCGAGTACGGTGCAGGATGGCGCCACACTTTTGGTGAGCTACAAGAGTGCTCTTGCGACTTGGGATCAGGCCCGTGTGGATGCCGTGCGCGCCAATGCGCAGTTGCCGGCGTTGCATCCCGCCCGCGTGTTTTGGCCGCGTTTTGTGAGTGCGGCCGAGAGCGGCACGGATGCCGCCGCCTTGGGGTGGCTCGCAACGCAAGCGCACTTTGCCTTGGATGCCGGGCCTGCGCGTGGGCAAGCGGTGCAAGGCGCGTTGCAGACGCTGCTGGCCAAGCATCCGGCTGCGCAAGAGTTGCATGATGCGCTCGCGGGACTGCTCACCTGCCGTACTGATCTGAGCGAGGAGCAGTCCCTGACTTTCTTGTCGTTGGTTGCCGAGCAAGCGCAAGCAGACGAGACACGTGCGCGGGCTTTGTTCACAGCTTCGCTGCTGGTCTCCGACAACTTGCGCACCGACGATCCCAAGCGTCGTGACCAAGCGGATGAGTTGCACCGCGCGATCTTGTACGCCTGGCCGAAGACCAAAGCGGGCGCAGAGGCGGCTGGTCGCTTGTACCCCGTGCTCGAACGTCGTTTTGCGGCCGCTGCATTGCAATGGCAGGACACGGTCGAGGTCTTGCAGCGCAACGGAACGCGCTACGCGGAGTGGCCTGAGCACCCGTTAGTCAAGCATGTGGACGACGCGCGCTTGCTTGCCTTGGCGGGTCACAACACAGCGCTGCGCATGGTCGAAGTGACTTGGCCGGCGATTGACCAAGCGCGCCGCCAAAGTGCGAGTCTCGGGCTGTGCTTCCTGTTCACGGGTCTGATGCAGCACTATCCTCCACGCGCTGACGTGTGGGACCGGTTGCGCCCGCGCATCTTGGCGTTGGCCTTGCGTGAATACCCCAACGAACGTTGGGCGCGCGAGGCCTTTGAGGTGCTGCGTGCGGAGGTTGACCGTCTGCCGCCTATGGCTGCAGACTCCGCCTGCAGAGCTGCACTAGAGACGCACGACGATGCCCGGGTGCGCGCTTGGGCGTGGTGGTGTTTGGCGCGCACGAATCTGTGCTTGGGCGACGATGCAGCCTTCGGCCGAGCACAGGAAGCCCTGACAACTATTTTGGACGAGCATGCGGATGAGGATGCGCGCTGGTTGGAAGCTGTGCGCCTCGATCGGGACCGTATCGCAGCTCTGCGAGTCGGGCAACCCGTGCCCGCCTTCACAGGCTTGGACACCGAGAAGCAGCCTGTCATCGTCCAAGGCTACAAGGGCCGCGTGGTGCTGCTCGTCTATTGGTCGATGCTGCAGGCCGAATCGTTGGCGGCGGTGCCTGACTGGGTTGCGCTACAGGACGCGCTGAAGGGGCGGGCGTTTGACGTCGTCGGCGTGTGTTGGGACCAGATTTCCCGCCAAGCCGATTTCGACACCCGCGTACAGTTGGGCGTGCGTTGGCGTTCGATCATGACCTACACGCGCGAACATGAGCTCTACGCCACAGGCATGGTGCTGCGAGCGCCGACCGTGGTCGTGCTGGATGACCAAGGCGTCATCCGCGGCCGCAACCTGCCGTGGGCCGAAACCAGAGCTCTCGTCGAGCGCCTGGTGGCCGAAGTGCTGCCGGGTATTGCCAGCGGCGCGATCAAACCCAAGCTCGCCAAGGTGTTCGCCCTGGAAGAAGCCGATGCCGCGCAGCAATACGTGCGCGCTGGCAAGCACTTC
>CAIKQM010000490.1 GCA_903829565.1 uncultured Planctomycetota bacterium | reverse complement strand
AGACCGTGTCACGGAAGGCCGGGGCTTCCAGCACAGTCAGGGCCACATCCTTCATCTCCAGCGAGCTGACTTTGCGCATGGCTTCCAATCCAATGCGCAGCACAGGCAGATCCAACACCAACGCACGCTCGCTACTGAGGTCGAGGGCGATGGCACCCGCGCGGTGCACCACCCAAGCCCGCTCGACTTCGCGCCCGCCGTGCAGACGCAGTTCGCGTGCTGCTGCATACAGCACGCGTCCCACGCCGCGCGAGTCTGCATCCTCGTACTCCAGCAACACCGGTACTTCGGCCAAGTACCCTGCGACGCACCATGGCCGCTCTTGCGCCTGAGGACCGCGCATGAGGCGCCCCACATCTTCCGGTCTCACGATCCCGCCGGCTGCAAAGCGTGCCGCTTCACCGCGTGCGATGATGAGTGCGCCGCGTTCTTGCGCTGCACGCAGTGCTTGCAGCAAGCGACCGGGCTTCTTGTCAGGCAGACACCGCTGCCACCAGTCGAGCCAGGTGCCGCCATGCAGCTCGATCAGTTCCGCTTGCGCTACCAGTTGCGCGACCTCGCGTTCGCGTGCTTCGCTCCACGGGGCGTTCGGTGTCTCAGCGAGTGAGCACGGCTTCAGTTGCCCGCCACTCAGCTCTAGGGCCGTGCTGTCTCCAAACGACAAGCTACAGCCACTAGGGGCTGCGTTGCGCCGCCAACACGCTTGCAGCTCGGCACTCGGGCGCCAATCCGGGCCCGCAACGATCAAGCGCCTCTCCATGGACTGTGCAAGGTTCGTCCATGCCATGCAGGCTAGCAGAGCCAGCAGCCACGATAGAGCTCGATGCGCGTCCATGATGCGGCACTAGTCGGCGTGCGGCCCGTGGTTTCGGCGGCGCGCCGTCGTGTCGTACAGATCGATCACTCGCTGCAGCGCCGAAAGCACGAGCACATGGCGAATCTCTCCGGCGCGCACACGCTCGGCCACGCGCGTCAGTGCTTCGGTGTAGACGACGATGTCCTCGCCTGCATCCAGCTCCAGATGCTCGCTCACCTTGTGGCAGCCCGTGGCCAACCAATGGTGGCACAGGTTGTCATGAAACGCGGGGTTGGGCTCCACAGCTCCCAAGTAAGTCCATGCGCGTGCGGCATAGCCGGTCTCCTCGCGCAGCTCGCGTTGGGCGGCATCCGCGTGTGCTTCACCGCGATCGACCATGCCGCCGGGGATCTCGGTGGTGACGGTGCTTGTGCCAAAGCGATACTGCCGCACCAGGATGAGTTGCTCATCCTCCGTCAGTGCGACCACATTGACCCAGTCAGGAGTCTCGAGCACCAGACGATCCATGGGTTGCTGGGTGCGTGGATTGACCAACTTGTCCCAGCGCGGACGGAACAAGAGCAGCGACGGCTCATGCCGGCTGGAGAGTTTGGTCCAAGGCAGCGGTCTTCCCGCGGAGGTAGGCGATTCGGACATGGCGTGTCCCTACAATCGTACGCCTTCTATGCAGGCGACACATCAGGAAGACCGTGGCCGGGCGTACGCGGCTCTGGCGTGCGTGCAGCTCTTCTTCGGGCTGTTTCCGGTCTTCGGCAAGCTCGCCTTCGAGGCCTTTGCCCCACAAGCCGTCGCCGCATGGCGCATCGCGGCAGGAGCTGTGGTGTTGGGAGGTGTCGCGTGGCTCTTGCATGGCCGCGCGCTACTGCCGCGACTGCGCTTGGTGCCTTTGCTGGCTCTGACAAGTTGTCTTGGCATCACCATCAACATGGTGATGTACCTGGAAGGCTTGCATCGCACCAGCGCGACCACGGCCACCTTGTTGATGGGCTTGATTCCGGTCTTCACCTTTGTGGTCGCGATCCTCGCGGGGCAAGAGGTGTTCCAATTGCGGCGCGCGAGTGGCGTGGTCGTGGCTCTGGTGGGCGCTACGGCCTTGCGTTGGGCCGAAGCCGAAGGCCAGTTCACGATTGACTGGATCGGGTTGCTGTTGTTGATGGGCAACGCCTTGTCGTACTCGATCTACTTTGTGCTGACACGGCCGCTGGCCAAGGCCCATCCGCCGCTGGTCGTGATCGCGTGGATGTTCCTCTTCGCGTTGCCCTTTGCGCCTTGGCTTGCAGCGCGTGTCGAGGTGCTGCCGCAGGCTAGCTCTGCACAGTGGTGGTCGCTGGGCTTTGTGTTGCTGTTCCCGACGGTGCTGGCGTACTTGTTCAACGTCTACGCGTTGTCGCGTGTGTCCGCTTCCAGCACGGCGGTAGGCATCTACGCTCAACCGTTCGTCGCTGCGTTGGCCGGTTGGTGGTTGCTGGGTGAGACACCTACGCAAGGCATGCTGGTGGCCGCAGTCGGTGTCTTCGTGGGGCTGGCTCTCGTGCTGCGACGCTAGCTGATGCCTGCTTCGAGGCTACACTGGGCGCATGGAAAGCCCGCGTGTCCCCGAACATCCGCAGCGCGTGTATGCCTTGACCACCCGCTGGTCTGACGAGGACCGTCAAGGTGTGTTGAACAACGCGGCCTACCTAACGCTGTGCGAGGAAGCGCGCCATCGGCTGTGCAGCGAAGCCGGTGTGCTGACCAACAACGAGTTTCCCTTTGTGTTGGCTCAAGCGAATGTGCGCTGGTTGTCACCCGGAGTCGGTGGAGCTGAGGTCTTGGTGGAGCTCTCCACGTTGGAGATCGGCACGACCTCCTTCACGCAGAGCTATCGCATCAAGGACCGCGACAGTGGTGTGATCTGGGCCGAATGCGAGGCGCGTTTGGTGGCTTGGGATCCGGCGACGCGCCGCAAGGCTCCCTTGCCGGAGGCCTTGGTGCGCGCCTTGCGCGGGCTTAGCGCGCGCTGACCTCTAGCAGCCACGCGGCTTCGCCTTGGGGATCGACGGGGCGCACCCAGCGGTAGGCCGGGCGTGTGTTCCACTCGGCCTTCCAGCGGCGGTGCACTTCGGTATCAGGGAACTGCTCGTCGTTCCTGTAGGGATACCCGCTCATGCCGTGGAAGGGCAGGGGCTCCACGGTCTCGGCGAGTGTGGTGTTGGGGTCGCGGTCCTTGGCCCAACCATCCAAGTAGACCAACCAATCGCGGCGCCAGCCTTCCTTGACGGGCGGTAGCGCCTTGCCGTCGAAACGCAAGGTGAGCGCATCACCTGCACCCAAGATGGCGTAGCGATCATCGACGCTTGTCAACAATTCTTGACAAGCGCCATAGCGTGTATACAAGCCCGGATGCTGGTTCCAGCGGGGCCGCGGGGCCAACCGCTCGAACTCAAACATCTCCGGAGCGTTGTCAGGATCCGCTTGGCCCGCTTCCAACTCGCGGCGCAGCGGCATGCTGAAGCCACGCCGCCACAGGTGTGCCGTGCCTACGGGCAACTCATGCGTTTCAAGTGCTGCATCATCGTTGTCGCACGCCAGTCGGATCTCGTCCCAGTACAAGCGCAGAGTCGACAGCACGCGCACGCGCGGATCTTCGCGGTTCAGAATCGAACTGATGTCGACGATCATGGTCTTCGTCTTGCCGGCCGGGAAGCCCACCGGAGGTCCGGTCTCCTTCCAACCGCCGTTGCCATCGGGCACCAACAGCATGGGCGGGAGGAACTGGATGCCTGGATGCCGCGCACTTGCCATGTTGGCCGAGGCGTCGCTCCAGAAGAACCAGCCCGTCATCACCAAGCGCAGGAGCTGCGCATCTTTGACCGCTTCCTTGTCGAAGGACAGCTCCAGCCACCACGGTTGGGTCAAGCCCGCAAACTGCGGCGGATGCAGCACAAACGGTTCCGCGTGCTTCCAGTCTTGTTGAGCCAGCGAGGCACTCCAGTCCTTGCCATCCGAACCGAGTGCCTTCGGATGCACCGACTTGGTGATGGTGTGCGTGTGTGGCTTGGGGAAGGGCGGAAAGCAGAACAGCTCGTTGGGGAAGATCTCCGAACCCACAGGGTGGTCGACCGCGATGAGCTTGGCATGATCCAGGTAAGTGACTTCGCGCAGCTCTTCCGTGAACTGCAAAACCAACTCGCCCTTGGAGTCAGGACGCAGCTGCTCGCCCTTCACCAGCACATACTCATCATGATCCGGCGGCACGTACATGCCGGGTGCGATGGGCAAGCCCAACGGCGTGATGCCGAGCACATCACTGATGAACTCATGGCGCTCGCCATTCCACGTGTAGAGGAAGGGGCACGAACCAATCTGTCCAGACGGCTGGACAAGGCTGTTCAGCGCCGCATCGAAGTCATCAACGCCGGAGCGCGGTTCCAAGGGCAGGTCCAGCTGCGTGGAGACCACACCGTTCGGCCAGGTGAAGCGCAACACATCCAAGCGTTCGGCCATGCCGAGCGTGGCGAGTTGCGGTTCGCCACGCCAATAGATGCGGCGGTAGATGCCTTGGGCGCGGTACTCGAGCACTGCGCCCACGGCGCGTCGGTTGTCGCGTGCACCGCGGTAGGACAAGCGCACTGCTTTGCCGCGTGGCCCGTTGTTCTTCCACCACACCAGCGCGCCGTTCTCGAGCGTAGCGAGGTCCGTGCCGCCGTCGCCATCGAGGTCGGCCGCCGACCAAGAGCCGCCGAGCACCATGTCCGGCGGCAGAGTCCACGCGCGTTCGATGGCAGTGCCTACATCCAAGATGCCAGTCAGACGGCCATCGTCGCCGCGCCACAGCACGTCCACAGCACCCGAGGCATCCCAATCGTGTGTTTGTGCCGCTAGGCCCACCGTCAGCTTGGTAGCACGCCGTGCACCTTGGCGCGGGACAAAGCCCTGTGCATCGTTACTCAGCAAGAGATCAGGCTGCGCATCACCATCGTAGTCCGCTACCAACGGAGCTGTGCTGGCACCTGACCAGCCCCCATACGCGGCCTCCACGCGTTGGAAGCGTCCCGCGCGCAGAGAGTCCGCCAGCCACACACCTTGCGCGCCACCCAAGAGGATGTCGACGTCGTTGTCGCCATCGAAGTCCTCTGTGATGCACCACTCATACGCGCCTAGTTGCGGGAGCCCGGACTCTGCACTGGCGTCGCTGTACTTGCCGCCCTTGCTTGGTTCGGCTGCTCCATCGTTGCGCCACACGCGCGCACCGAAGGCACCGCACAGCAAGAGGTCCAGATCACCTTCATGGTCGTAATCAACGGCCACAATGCTGCGCAGACCCTCGGGCAGTGCAGGGAACTCCAGCGGGGACAGAGACCAGCCGCGGACATCGTCCTGCACATACAGTTGCAACGTGGTGCCAGCCTGCACCAAGGCATCCAAATCACCATCGTTGTCGACATCGAAGGTGCACACGCGCTCCACGGTGCCCTGTCCAGTCCATTTGACAAGGACGCTGCCTTCAAAGGTGCCGTTGTTGAGGCCGTAGGCCGCCACAAAGCCGCTGGGAGTGGCGGCGTACATATCGATCCAGTTGTCGCCGTCCACATCGATGGCGCGCAGCTCCTTGGCCTGTGCAAAATCCGGCAAAGGCGTGCTGCGGCGCTCAAAGCGCACCGGTCCTTGCAACGCTTGGGGTCGGGTGCCGCCCGGCACCGGCGGTGCAGGACGCGCCAGAGTCCCGAGCATCATGCCCAAGGGTTGCGGCAACTTGACACCTAGGGTCTCAAGCTCAGACCAACGTTCATTCAGCGGCTTGGCCAGATCTTCACGCCCATCGATCGTCAGGAGCCGCGCCAAGCGATACACGGCCGAGCAGTACCACAGCTGGCCGTTCTCGATGCCTACGCCGACCACGGCGCGGTACTGCGCCTCTGCTGTGGCGATGTCGCCTAGCTCATCGCACACCTCGCCCAGAGCGAGACGGTTCGGCAAGTCTTGTGGCACGGCCTTGAGCACACGCTCGAAGTTCGCGCGCGCGGCTGCGAACTGGCCTTGCTCCTTGAGGAACTGACCTTCCAAATACAGCACCTGCGGCGCATCAGGGGCGAGCGCGCGCGCCGCCGTCAGGCGTGTCTCAAAGGCATCGTAATTGCCATCGGCATACTCGAGCACAGCAGCGCGTACCCAGTCCTCCAACGGCACCTGCTTCTCGGCCAACAAGGGCTCGAGTGCCGCGCGCGCTTGCTTGTACTGGTCTTGGGCCATGAAGGCGGCCGCACGTTCACGCGCCAAGGTCTTGGCGTCGGCATCCATGGGGCGGCTGCATGCGCCCACTACCGAAAGCGCCAAGGCGGTGACGAAAGCGAGGGCACGCGGGGTCTTCAGCTGCTCGTACATGGGGGGATCCTCGCTAGGGAGGCTCGCGCCTCCACGCTTCGATTGCAAGTGCCTGTGGGCAGCGCCCTAGGCGGATGCCATAGTGGAGGCGATGAAGGCTCCCTCTTACAGTCGCGCCATCGTCGTGGGTGCTAGCTCCGGTATCGGGGCAGCACTCGTCGAGGCGTTGGTGGCGCGTGGTGTGCGTGTAGCGGCTTTGGCGCGGCGTGACGGTGAGTTGCAACAACTGGCTGCGCGCTTGCAGCCGCTGTGTGCCCAAAGCGGCGGGCGCCTGGTGGTGCGAGTGCACGATGTGGCGCACACTGCGGAAGTGCCGGCCTTGTTCGAGGAGTTGCACACGCAACTCGGTGGAGTTGATCTGGTCATCTACGCTGCCGCGTTGATGCCGAAGACGGCGCCTGACGAGTACAACACGGAACAGGACCTAGCCCAACTAGCGGTCAACGTGGGCGGGTGCATCGCTTGGGGCAACGCCGCGGCGCGCTTGTACTCGACCCAGCGGCATGGAGTGCTCGTGGGCATCTCCTCGATCGCGGGTGAGCGCGGTCGCAAAGGCAATCCCGTCTATGGCGCCACCAAAGCCGCCATGAATCACTACCTCGAGGCGTTGCGCAATCGTCTCGCGGAGCGCGGCGCGCATGTGGTCACGATCAAGCCCGGCTTTGTGGCCACGGCCATGACGGCTGGTATGGGCAAGTTGTTGTGGTTGATCAGCGCACCTGAGGCTGCACGCCAGATCTTGCGCGCTGTGGATGCGCGTGCGAACGAACGCTTTGTGCCTTGTCGGTGGTGGATGGTGGCCTTCGTCATTCGTTCGATCCCTTCCTTCGTGTTCAAGAAGTTGTCGATCTGAGTGGCGCACATGAAGCATGCAGCGCAGCGCTCGTTCGAATGGTGCGAAGGCTGGGGCATGGCCTTTGGCAACTATGCGCGCGTGTTGCGACCGCGCAGCATCGATGAGTTGCGCGCTTGCTTGCAGTGGGCGCAGTCGGAACAGGTACCGCTCGCCTTACGGGGTGGCGGATGTTCGTATGGCGATGCCAACACCACTGCACGCGGTGCGGTGCTGGACCTTGCGCGTTGGAATGAGCGTTTGGAGTTCGACCCAGCCACCGGTATCGCCGATGTCGATCCGGGTGTGACGGTGCGTCAACTGTGGCAAGCGATCCTTCCGCACGGTCACTGGCCGCGCGTTGTGTCGGGCACGATG
This sequence comes from uncultured Planctomycetota bacterium, assembly GCA_903829565.1. GTDB lineage: Bacteria > Planctomycetota > UBA1135 > UBA1135 > SXXH01. Next base: position 2,636 of record CAIKQM010000490.1, on the reverse strand, counting down.
TACCCGACCATGGCGGGTGCGGCGGCCATGAACATTCATGGCAAGAATGCGTGGAAGGTCGGCCCGCTGGGCGACAGCATTCTGGAGTTCGACTTGTTGTCGATGCGCGGAGAGCTGGTGACGTGCTCGCGTGACGCGCATCCAGAGCTGTTCCATGCCGCGATTGGCGGTGCTGGGCTCTTGGGCGTGATGACGCGTGTGCGCTTGAAGACCAAGCCTGTCTCGTCTGGTGAGTTGTGGGTGCGCGCCAAACGCACGCGAAGTTTGGCCGAGACGATGCAGTGGATGGAGTCACGACTCAGCGCTGCGGACTACCTAGTGGCGTGGCTCGATTGCTTTGCCCAAGGCGAAGCCAGCGGGCGTGGCGTGATTCACGAAGCACGCCATCTGCAGGCGGGCGAAGATGCTGCTCCGGCACGCACTCTCAGCGTTGCGCACCAAGAGCTGCCCGCCCGCATCGCAGGTCTGTTTCCGAAGTCCGAGGTCTGGCGCATCCTGCGTTGGATCAACCACGCACCAGGCATGCGTGCATTGAACGCAACCAAGCATCTGTTGGGTGAGGTGGAAGAACGTCAAGGCTGGTACCGCCAGTCGCACGCGGCCTTTGCCTTCCTGCTCGACTATGTGCCGAACTGGAAGTGGGCCTACGGGCGTCACAACCGGCATGGTCTTGTGCAGCACCAGTTGTTCGTGCCGCATGCTCAAGCGCTGGAGGTCTTTCTTGCTGTGTTGGAGCGCGACCGTCGCGCGGGGCACGCGAGCTTCCTTGGTGTGCTCAAGCGTCATCGTGCCGATGCGTTCCGCTTGACGCATGGCGTCGACGGCTGGAGTTTGGCCTTGGACTACAAGGTCGAACCGCAGAGCCGCAACGCACTGCTAGCTCACTTGGATGGGAACACGCGTTTGGTGTTGGAGGCTGGTGGTCGCTTGTACTTGGCCAAAGATGCAGTCATCGGGATGCACGATGCACGCCGCATGTGGGGCGACGCAACACTGGCTGACTTCGGCGCGCTGAAGCGGAGTCAGGACCCGCAAGGCCTGTTGCAAAGCGATCAACACCGGCGTGTCTTTGGTCCCGCGTGGGAAGCATTGGCGTAAAGCCACGCGCGCCGTAGGCTGAGGGCGCCATGTGGTCCCTGTTTCTAGCGCTCGCACTGACCTTCGTTAGCCCACAAGAACCTGTGGAGACACTGCCCGCAGTGGAGTTGCGGCGCAACTGGCCCGAGCAAGGCTCGGTCGGGGTGGTGGAGACGCGCGGGCGTCTCGATGGGAGCTACACCTTGGCCTATCGCTTGGCGTGGGCGCCCGCGACGGACGGTCGCGTGCGCCTGCGCTGCGAGTCACCGGCGCTCACACTCATTGACGGCATCTCAGCGGATAGCCCGCAGGTCAACATCGCCCGTCGCCAGCGTGAACCTCAGTTGCTGGTCTTATGTGATTTTGAGGTCGACGCGCAGGGCGCCTTCGTGCAGGTGCTGGAACTGGATGCTGCTGTGCAACGCGCCTTGGAGTCGTGTGTGCGCCGCAAGGTGATCAGTCTGGCGGAAGCAGATCGTCTGCGTGTGCAGCTGCTGGATCCGCGCAATCGCTTTGCCCTCGTCAAGCCCATGCGTGACTTGTGGGAGCAGTGGAGCGGTGCATGGCATGGTCGCACAGTGCGTGCCGGCGTCGGGGAGCGAGTGGAGCTGCAGCTGCCCATTGGCGCGGACAACACACCTTCGCCAGCTACACGTACGTGGACGCTGGTGTCGCACACTCTCGAGGAACTGTGCGTGCGTTTGACCACTCTGCAAGAAGGTGCTGAGTTCACGCGCATTGTGCAGAACATCAGCAATGCACCGCTGCCGCCTGAGAAGCACCGCACGATCCTCTCGTGTCGTCGAGAGGTGACGACCGAAGCTGTGTTTGCTGATGGCTTGCGGTTGTTGCGCTACAACCACACCACGCAGGCACGCACGCAGTATGAAGGCGAGCAGGACCCGCGCCTCGAACAGGAATCGCGCAGCTTTGTCGTGGATTGGACTCCCTTGCCGATGGGCCCAGCTCCCACCGAATCGCAGCCGCACGAGAAGCAACCCAAGTGATGCGCACCGTACTCACCACGCTGTGTACGTTGCTTGCGTTACAGGTGTCGGCCATGGCTCAGGATTGGTTGGTCGATCCTAAGCCCTATGTAGCGAACGTCGTTTCCAGTGCTGACGAAGCGCGCATTGTGTTGCAGAACGGCTTGGTGCGCCGAGTCTTCACCACGCAACCCACCGGCGCCACCATTGCGTTGGACCTGTTCGATCTGCCCAGCCAAACTCAACGCAGCTTGCTGCGCACGGTGAAGCCAGAAGCGCGCTTGGTCATCGATGGCGAAACCGTGTGGGTCGGTGGTGTCCAAGGTCTTCCGTTGCACAACTACTTCGAGCCCGAGTGGATCCCGCGCCTGCAGCCGCTGGAGGGATCCTTGCGCTGGACGGCGAGTTCAGTGGAACCGCTGTCTGCGCGCTTTGCGTGGAGTCCGCGTCAAGAATGGTTGTCACGTCCTGCAGTGTGGCCGCCCAAAGGCGTCATGCTGACCATGACCTACGCGGGCGAGGGGCGTTGGCAGGGTGTACGCGTGGTGGTCGAGCATGAGTGCTACGACGGTT
>CAIKQM010000489.1 GCA_903829565.1 uncultured Planctomycetota bacterium | reverse complement strand
GCCCGGCAGCTCGCTACGCACGCTCATCAGCGCCTTGGCCGCCCCCAGCAGCATCGCCACATGCGCATCGTGGCCGCAGGCGTGCATCACGCCGACGGTCTTGCCTTCGTAGGTGCCGGTGGCCTTGCTCGCAAAGGGCAGATCGACCTCCTCGGTCACAGGCAACGCATCCATGTCGGCGCGCAGCGCGACGACCGGGCCGGGCTTGCCGCCCTCGATCACGGCCTTGAGACCGTGGCCTGCGATGCCGGTCTGCGGTTCGAGGCCCATGCCGCGCAGCTGTGCGGCGATGTAGCGCGCCGTTTCCACCTCGCGGTTGGAGAGCTCAGGGTTCTGGTGCAGGTGCCGCCGCCAAGCGATCAACTCCTCGCGCGGGATCGCCGCGTCCACCGCGGCCAACAGCGGTGCATGCGCAAGGTCCGGCATGACACGGGCAGGCGCTTGCGGAGCAGGCGCAGGAGCCGTGTGGCAGCCGAGGACGACCAAGACACTGCAGAGCCAGGCGTGCTTCATGCGCGCATCATGCCATCGAGCGCACGGCGCTTAGGCACGGAATTGACCTGCCAAGGGCTTGTGCAGGCGCAACTTAAGCATATGATCTTCTCGAACCGAGAATATAGAACCGTGCATCACCTCGACCAAGACCGCCTGAACAGCGCACTCCTAGCCTTAGGGGACACCTTGGCCTTCCGTGGGCAAAGCGCCACGATTGCCGTGCTCGGCGGGTCGGGGCTGCTGCTGCTCGGAGCAGTCCAGCGTACCACCCACGATGTCGACGTCGTGGCCTTGGTCGAAGGTGAACGCTTGTCGCGTGCGGAGCCCTTGCCCGTTGCGCTGCGTGAGGCCGCGCGCGATGTGGCCGATGCCCTGGGGCTCGATCCTAATTGGATCAATCCCGGCCCGACCTCGCTGCTCGACTTCGGCCTGCCACTCGGCTTCGTCGAGCGCAGCTCCATCCGCACATTCAGCGCGCTCGTCGTTCATGTCGCCAGCCGCTTGGACCAGATCCACTTCAAGCTCTACGCAGCGACCGACCAAGGTCCGCGCAGCAAGCACTTTGGCGACTTGCGCGCTCTGTCGCCGACGCGAGACGAGTTGCTCGCCGCAGCACGCTGGTGTCGCACTCACGATTCGTCGCCGGCCTTCTTGATGTCGTTGCGTGGCGCATTGGGCCTGTTCGGGGTGGAGGCCAGCGATGAGCAGCTCTAGCGAACTCGAACAGCTCCGCGCGCGAGTTGTCGACTACGCGTGGAGCGCATGGAGCTGCTTGGGCGTCGCGGGATGGAGCGCGAGCCCGTTCCCTGCCTGCATCGACATTGATGCGTTGGTGCTGTTCACCGGACGCCTCGGGGATGCCGATGCGCGCCTGCGTGACGAATCGCTCGACTGGTGCGCGGCCAACATCGCCTTCGTCTCGCGCTCGCGCATCGAGCACCTGCGCAAGGACGGCGTCACGGGCAAGGCGTGGGAGGCATACGCAGGCACACTTCAACGCGCGACGAAGCAGCGTTGGCCCGGTGCTGGCGAGTCGTTCGAATGGCGCGCGTCGGGCAAGTCGCGGCTGGCACAACGGAATGATGGAGCCACGCTCGGCCTGCGCTGCCGCGCGTTGTTCGGCGCCACGGCACGCAGCGAAGTCCTGCGCATCATGCTCCTTGAGGATGAAGCACGAGTGTTCGATGCGCGCGATCTGGCAGCGGAAGCGGCTTACACTAAACGCTCGATCAGCGACGCCTTGGCGAGCCTCGCGACAGCCGGCGTCATGCGTTCGACTGCGTTCGGCAACAGCTTGCGTTACCAACTTGCGCG
>CAIKQM010000488.1 GCA_903829565.1 uncultured Planctomycetota bacterium | reverse complement strand
TGCTGGTGCGTAGCGAGGCGCGCGCCGCTGTCGAACGCGTGCTGTTCGACACCACTCCTACCTTGGGCTTGCGCGCGCGTGAGGTCGAACGCGTCGAATGTGCACGCGAAGTCGTCGAAGTCGAACTGCACGGGGCGCGCGTGCGCGTCAAGCTCCGGCATCGGCCGCATGCAGCCTTGGACGAGCGCGATGCCTCGGCTGAATTTGAGGATCTCGAGCGACTGACGGCGAGCACGGGGCTATCGACACGCGAGTGCGAGCGAGCGGCGGTGGCGCTCGCGTTGCAGCACTACAAGTCGCGCACGTAGCGGTTCTTCTTGTCGACCAGAATCTGGCGCGGCTTGGAAGGCTGATCCGTGGTCTCAAAGGTCATCACAATGATCTCATCGCCGGTGCGCACGAGGTGTGCGGCGCCGCCGTTGATTTGCATCATGCCCGTGCCGCGCTCGCCTTCGATCACATAGGTTTCGATGCGCGCACCATTGGTGTTGTCGACAATCAACACCTTCTCGTAGGCGGCGATGTCCGCGCGATCCATCAAGTCACGATCGATGGTGATCGAGCCGATGTAGTTGAGATCGGCAGCCGTGACGGTGGCTTTGTGGATCTTGGAGCGGAGGTAGGTGCGCATGAGGAGGCGCGAGCAAGGTACCGCGCAGGGCTGGATGGATCCAGTTAGCCGCAGCTCCGGCTAGGCACAGAAGGTGCGCAAGCCCAGCGCCAAGCGCTGTAGCGCAGGTGCGAGCGTTTCGGGCGGCAGACCACACGACACGCGCAGGTGTCCAGGTGCTCCGAAGAACTCGCCCGGCACCACATCCACGCCGGCGTGCTGCACCAACCATTCGGCGCAGGCATGGCCATTGCGCGACGCATCCGCGCCCAAGCCGCGCACGCGCGGGAAGGACACCAAGCCATGGGCAGGCACATGCGCCTCAAGCTCGGGTGTGGTGCGCAGCCAATGATCCAGCAGCGGCTTGGACTGCGCTTGGGTGCGATCCGCGTGCGCGCGCAGCTCGTCCAAATGGCTCAACGCGGCGACGCCCGCATGGAGCGTCGTTGTGGGCGGATCGACCCACAGCAAGTAGGTCGCATCCCGCACTTGGTGGCGCACATCCATCAAACCGGATCCCAAGGCAATCCACCCCAAGCGCAGCGGCCCCAGGCCGTAAGCCTTCGTCAGGCTGCCAATGGTCACCGTGTTCGGGGCCACCGTGCAGGTCCAAGCGCGCTCCGCGGCCGGCAGGAACTCCTGGTAAATGTCGCAGGAAATCAGCACACCGCGGTGCTGGGCACAGACCTCCGCGAGCGCGGCCATCTCGGAACGCGACAGTTGGGCGCCGCTGGGATTGTGCGTGTTGGTCAGGAAGGCATGGCCCTGCTGGCCTTGGCGTTGTGCGCCTTGCAGCGCGCGGCCCAAGTCCTCCGGCCGGACCGCAAACCCATGTTCCACCCGGCGCGGCAGCACCACGGCCTGCGCCGCGAAGCGCAAGGCCAACGAACGCAGCTGCTCGTAGCCAGGCACTTCGACGGCCACGCAGTTGCCCGGGAACAAGGCCAGGGCCGTCGCTGCCAAGCCACCGGAAGCTCCGGGCGTAGCGATGACCGCTTCCTTGGGGACGCCCAAACGCGCGGCAATCGCGGCCTCAAAGGCGGGCAGTGCACTCTGCCCCGGATGGTTCACATCGATGCGGTAGGACTGCAGGAAGTCCGCCTGCGCATTGGGCACCCCCGAGTTGGAGAGCGGCGCTTGCGTGCGCGCCGGCTTTTCGTGCGCCCACACCATGTAGGGAAAGGCCAGTCCGGGCGCAGGTGCCTGCGGCCACGGGAGGGGGGCGAGGGAGAGCTCGTTCATCGCTCCGCGAGCATAGCGCGGGACCGCGCAGGTTCTTGGATTCCGTGATTTCGAGGGTGTGGAACTTGACCGCGCGATTGCGTAGCGTCCAGCCCACGATTGAGAGTGACTTGAGTCGCGCCGCGCGTCGGATGCGACTTGGAAAGTTCCCTCGATCGCGCCCACACATCGAGCACGCACTCAGCTACCCGCACCATGAGCCGCCACCTGTACAGCCTCTCTACTTCCTCTCTCGCCGCGCGCACGCTGTGCGCAGCCGCCAGCGTTTGTGTTCTGTCGCTTGCTGCGCACGCGCAACAAACGGGCGAGCAAGCAACGACGACCACGACCACGACGACCGCGACGGCGCCTGCGAGCACGCCCAAGATCGAGTACGTGCGCGCGGGCACCAACGCCAAGCTGTTCAATCTGCCTGACCCCAAGGGTGTGGTCTTGACCACGGCGGAGAAGGGCACGCTGCTCAAGGTCAAGGAAGTGCGCGGCACTTGGTTGTCGGTCGAGCCCGCGGGCGGCATCCCCGTGTGGATTTACGGCAAGTACTTGATCGCCGCCGACAAGGGCAGCGCGACAGTGCAAGGCACGAATGTGCGCATGCGCCCGTTGCCGAGCACCAGCCAAGACAGCTATCCGCTGGATCAGTTGTTGAAGGGCGGCGAGACGTTGAAGGTCTTGCAGCGCGCCGATGAAACCAAGCCGCTCGAGAAGGACTGGGTCAAGGTTCTGGCTCCGGCCGGCACGATCGGGTGGATGCAAGCGAGCAACGCGGCCAACCAAACTGTGGTTGACGGCGCCAAGGCGATGGAGACGGAGCACACTGCGGCGCTCGCGAAGCTGCCGATGGTGACGCTGCCGACGACCTTTGCCACCAGCACCGACACCACGACGACAGCCGCTACCACCGCAACCGAGAAGCCCGCTACGGAGCAAACCACAGCAGCGGAGAAGGTCGAGACCACGCCCGCTGCTGCGGCGAAGACGACCTCTACCTTCGCTGCCGCGGAACAACAGTACGAAGCTGCGCGCGCCGCAACTACGGCTGATTGGAACGCTGTCAAGTCTGCTTACGAAGCCTACCTCGCGGCGAACCCCAAGGGCGCTTCGGCTGACACGGCGCGCTTGCGCATCGAAGAATGCGAACTGCGCTTGCAGATCGCGGCCATCGAATCCGACAAGAAGCTGCGCGAGCAAGAGCGTGAAGTGCAATTGACAGACGCCAAGCGTCGTTTGCAGGCCGCTTCGCTGTCGCAAGACCCGCTGTGGGGTCGCTTCCAAGCGCGTGGTTGGCTCGAGCTGGATCCGTACTCGGATGCCAAGACGCCGCGTTATGTGCTGCGCTTTGGTGGCAAGACCGTGGCCGAAGTGGTCTGCGGCACGGGCCGTTACGACCTGTCGCAGTACATCGGCTACGAGCTGGGCGTGATGGGCACCATCACGCGTGGCGCGATCGGCGAACCGGGCACCACCTCTGCTCGTCCGATGCGTTTGGACACGGCGCGCCTCGAAGTGATTTCGGGTCGTCCTGCTCGTCGCTGAGCAGCAACTCCGCAAACAGCACTGGCGACTCGCATGGCGAAGGACGGGCTACCTCTCTTTCGGCGCTTGACAGAGTTCCTCCGTCGCTTGTTCGCGGCGGAGTCCAAGCGCTATCTGTGCGACGACTGCAAGTGGGATTACGGCAACGCGTGCACGCGCCGGGAACGGCCGAATGCGCTGCGTTGCCCTGACTACAAGAAACGCTGATTACAAGAAGCGCTGATTAGGCTTCGCCGCGCGGGCTCAACACCTCGCGCCGCAAGTCCATGAAGCGGTCGAGCACGATCGCCTCGCGCATGCGTTCCATCAAGCGATGGAAGTAGCGCAAGTTGTGCAGCGTGATCAGCATCGGCGCTAGCATCTCTTCGGCGATCACCAAGTGCCGTAGCACCGCGCGCGGATAGCGCAGGCAACACGGGCAATCGCACTCGGGATCGAGCGGACTGTCATCTTCTTTGTGCTTGGCGTTCTTGAGGTTGACTTCGCCGCGACTGGTCCACGCCTTGTGCGTGCGTGCATTGCGCGTGGGCGACACGCAGTCGAACAGATCGATGCCGCGTTCGACTGCATCAAAGAAGTCGAGTGGCGTGCCCACGCCCATCAAGTAGCGCGGGCGATCACGCGGCAACAACGGGGCAGCGCTTTCGACGGCGATGCGCATTTGCTCGCGGTCTTCGCCCACCGACACGCCGCCCACAGCGCACCCGACGAGGTCGTGTTGCGCGACATCGGCCACCGCTTGCGCGCGCAAGTCCGGGAACGCGCCGCCTTGCACGATGCCGAACAAAGCCTGTCCGCGTGCGAGACCACCGAGGCGCTCGTGTTCGGCCACGCAACGCTCAAGCCAACGCGCCGTGCGTGCCGTGGCAGCACTGACCAACTCGCGATTCGTGGGATCCGCGGGGCAATGGTCGAAAGCCATCTGCACATCGGCGCCTAGCTTGGCCTGGATGCGCACCGCGCGCTCGGGATCCAAGCGCAGCGGCGAGCCATCCACAATGCTGCGCGTCGAGACACCGTCCTCGTCGATCTTGGTCAGGTGTCCGAGGCTGAAGACCTGGTAGCCACCAGAGTCCGTCAAGATCGGGCCGTCCCAATCCATCAAGCGATGCAATCCACCGAGCTGCGCCACCAAGTCTTCGCCTGGGCGCAAGTGCAGGTGATAGGTGTTGGCAAGGATCATCGTTGATCCCACCGCCTTCAAATCGCGCGGAAAGACGCCTTTGACCGTGCCTTTGGTGCCCACGGGCATGAAGGCCGG
>CAIKQM010000487.1 GCA_903829565.1 uncultured Planctomycetota bacterium | reverse complement strand
TCAGAGCAAGTGTTTGCCTGTGTTCCAGGTCCCGACACGAGCCTCGTGATCGGTGGATGGCTGGATACGGCGGGGATCACCAACTCGAACGACCAATGGGCTGCTCGTGTGGTGCGCACCGCACGAGCGTTCTGCACCGGCGAGAACAACGCCGCATGTCCTTGCGGCAACGTGTCCACTCTTGGCTTCCAAGCCGGTTGCGGCAACTCCTTGGGTGTGGGCGGGCGCTTGACCGATGAAGGCACCTCGTCGCTCGCGTCCGACAGCCTTGTGCTGCGCGGCTCCAGCATGCCCAACTCGTCGGCGCTCTACTTCCAAGGGACAAGCGCGAGCATTGGCATTCCCTTCGGCGACGGCTTGCGTTGCGCTACAGGTGGCTTTGTTCGCTTGGCCACGCGCACCAACACAGCCGGTGGCTCCGCCTATCCGACCTCAGGCGATGCATCGATCTCGGTGCGTGGTGCCGTCACCGCCCCCGGAGTGCGCAGCTACCAAGTGTGGTACCGCAACAACGCAACTTTTTGTACGACCTCTGCTTTCAACCTCTCCAACGGCTTGCAGGTACTCTGGGAATTGTGACTCTCAAATGGAGAGATGAGTAAGTCACTGCCAACATCGCAGACCTGCTTAGTCATGGGTGCTCCACGACTGTGTACCAACTGATTAAGCAGAGGACGGCTTCCAGCATTCATTGGCAGGCACTGCAGTTGCACATGTGCCAAGCACGACGTCATGGCTAGAAGCATAGAGCCAGAGTCTGAATGGTGAGCCGCGTGTCGCTGGCCAATTAAGAAGCCGCGAGGATAAGCCCAGTGTCCAAGCACTGTGCGGATACTCGCGGCCTAAGGCTAAACTAGATGAAGTTCCGGCATTCCAATGTCACATGGCCGCGATGGCCGCTTCGACAGCGCTGGTTAGCTCAGCGTCGTTACGAGCGAGCAACTTGACGAGTTCAGGCAGTGCATTGCGCGCCTTGATGGTTCCCAGCGCACGCACCGCACCGAGTACCACGGCGCGGTCTTGGCTTTGCAGAAGTTCGATCAATTGCGCGGTGGTCGAGGCTTGCTGGCGCGCCGCCTGCATCCAAGTTCCGAACTCCTCCATGGCTTCGCGTTGCTGGCGGAACTGCTGCAGAGCCTCTTGAGCACGGCTGCGGATCTGGGGATTGCTGTCGCGTAACGCCTCGCCCAACAGCGGCATCGCTGGCTGGTACAGGGTGTCGGCGAACAGACTCAGGATTTGCAGGCGAGTATCTGTCAGGTGCGGAGCTACTCTCGGTGTCAGCTCCAGCACCAGCTCCAGAACCTCCGCATCGCGCATGCCGGTGGCCACCAGCCCTTGGATGCTGAGTGCAATCTGGTCGCTGTCCCATTGCGTGGCACAGCTCCGTAGTAGTGTCAAGTAAACGGGACGCGGCAACAGGGCCGCGATCAAGGTGTTCTCAACCAAGAGATCGCGCGAGCTCGTCTTTAGCTGCTTCTCGAACTCGCGTACCGTGGCTTGCTGTGCGCTGGCATAGCTCTGCTCTACGATTTGCCGCACAATAGGCTCTTTCGCGCGGATAGCCGGTGCCTGTGGTCTCATCGCGAACAGAACCTGCAAGAGGCTCTCTTTCTGTGAGCTTGCCCATTCGCACGCGTTGTAAAGCGCAAGTGTGTATGTGCTTGCTCCACACCATTCGCCGAGGGCAACATAGTCGGGGGAGAGCAACGCTTCTGACCTCTTGGCCGCGTTGCGGCTGGTTCCGAACGCCTGTTGCAAACAGCTAATGCCTTCAGCACGGAAAGTGCCGCGCTCTTCTGGTGTTTGCATCAATCGGTACCAACGCAGCAAGTTGACCATCAAGAATTCGCGCTGCTGGCCCTCGGCTTCCTTGCGCATACGCGAGGCTAACGCAAAGCCAATGCGCTCGGCGGCGCGGCTGGAGGTGACATGTTTCGTCCAGTCTGTTCGTCGCGCGCTTGCCTGGTACAAGTCCAACCATGCATCCACGGCTACAGGCTCGCGCTCAAGTGAGGCCAACACTTGGTACACAGCGTCCTCCATCGCAGGCTCCAGCACCCCCTCGCCGCGCAACGCTTCTTGAATCGTGACAAGCAAATCGGACGCATCGGTATCGCGCAATGCGGTCAAGAGCGCCGGCAATCGAGTCTTGCGTGCAAGTGCATGTAGCTCCTTCGCTACACCCGGTTGCCATGTGTTACGGTCCGTGAGGTACTCGCGCGTACGCAGGCGTCCGACCAGCATGGTGAGGTACTCGCGCGCTGCTTGTGTCAGCTCGGGATTCGTGACCAGCGTGAGCCGATTCGCAATCCAGTTCATCCTTTGCAGGGGATCCTCGCGCATGGGTTGGCGCTGGTACTCTTCGAAAATGGCGCGCAGTGAGAAGTTCGTGATGCCCTTTTCGGCCAAGGTCCAGAGCTCTTGCGGTTGTTGGCGCGCCATCCACCCCACGGCCTCTTGACGGCCTTGGGACGCGAGCGCTGCCATCAGGGGCAAGGCGCGCAGGTCATCGACATCCAGTAGTTTGCTAAGGGCTGCTTCACGTACCGCGAGCACTGGGTCTTCTGCTGCCACCAGCAAGAGGTCTACATGTTTGCCCTTGAGCGCCTGCACCGACCCACGGCGCACTAGCGGGTCGGATGAACTCAGTGCCGGACGGATCGCAGCTTGTGCCTCTGGTGTGTCGATCAAGACCAGCACGCTGACAGCAAAGACGATGTCGTTCGTCACGCTATGGCCAGCCTCATCCAGCACCACTGTTGTGTAGGGATCGCTGCCCACCATCTTGCCCAGAACCGGAACGACGGCGTTTCCAAAGAGCGCCAAGTCGTGTCTGCTGAGATCACGTTGCTTGGCGAAATCGACCAGGATACGTCGGGCTGTAGTGGGGAGAGATGAGCCTGTGCTCTGCTTCACTTGCCCGTCCCGCAAGCTGTTTAGCGCAGCTTGCGCTTCTTGAGCAACCACAGTGTCCTTAGCCGCCAGCGCCGCTTGCAAGGCTGCGCTGTACTTGGCTTCCGCACCGAGCGGGTCCTGTTGCTGGGTACGGGCGTAGTGGCCTTGCTCCAACAAGGCACGCGCCGAAATAGTGGACTGTGCGTTTGCAACAGCCATGAGACAACCGATCAAGAAGGGTAGGTGCGTCTTCATAGTGGCTTATTAGACGCCGCACTTCCGCTGTGCGTGTCACCAACCAGATCCAGAGTTGTCAAAAGTTGTGAACGCAAGCCGTGCGTCACACCTCAAGGCGGTAGCCCAATCCAAACGCGGTGCGCAGAAAGCGCGGGTTGGAGGGGTCATCTTCGACCTTATGGCGCAGCTTGAGCATGTGTTGGTCAACCGTACGCGTAGTCGGGAAGCGCTCATGCTTCCATACTTCTTCGAGGAAGCGTTCCCGCGAGACGGGACCGCCGCGCTCGCGCCACAAAAGCCTGAGCATGTCCACTTCGCGCAGCGAGAGCTCCTCTACCTGCACTCCGCGCGTGACCCGCATGGCGCGCAGATCGATGATCGCATCGCCGAGTTTGATTTGATCCGGCGTCTCCATCTCGACGGTGCGCGCACGCAAGCGCGACCGGATGCGCGCCAGCAATTCGCCAAGGCTGAACGGCTTGGTGACATAGTCATCTGCGCCCAGATCCAGTCCATGGATCTTGTCGACTTCTTGGTTCTTGGCTGTCAGCAAGATCACCGGAACTTTGCGCTTTTCGCGGCGTAACTGAGCAAGCACATCAAAGCCGGACTTGCGTGGAAGCATCACATCCAACAGCACCAGATCTGGCGCTCTCTCATGTAGGCTTGACAAGGCGCTCAGGCCGTCGCGCGCAACTTGCACTTCGTACCCTTCGCGACTCAAGGCATGACTCAAGCCCAAGATCAGCGTCTCCTCATCTTCTACAAGCAGAATGTGAGCCTTGGGCATCATGGCGTGGTATCCGGGGAATCAGGGACGGCAGGCAGCTCTAGCCAGAAGGTAGTACCACCGCCTTCACGCGCGATGCAACCTACTTGGCCTCGATGAGCAACGATGATCCCTTGCACCAAAGCGAGCCCAAGCCCAACACCTTTCTGCTCGCGCACGAGCTCGTTCCCCAGTCGATGGAAGGGCAGGAAGACTCGTTCACGATCCTCAGTGGCGATACCCGGTCCGCGATCGGAAACTTCGAGTCGCATGCGCGCGGCTTCGCTGCGTAGCGTTACATCAATCCCGCTCTCGGCGGCCCCGTACTTGCTCGCGTTGTCTAGAAGCTCGGCGACCACACTGACCAAAGCATCGCGCTCGCCTTGCACGCGAATCGTCGGCGCGAGGTTGTGCACCCGCAACGTATGCCCGCGCTCTTCGATCACCGGAGCGACACTTTCCCTAGCCGCCTCAAGCAGGTCTGCCATGACAAGTGGCACGGGCGCTACAACTACACCATGTTCCAGTTGGGCGTACCGCAGGATGCTGTCTACGAGGCGCGCCAAGCGGTCCGCTTCGCGCACGGTACGGGAACCGAACTGTTGGACTTGTAGCGGCGGAATGTCGCCTTGTTGGAGCAATTCGGCGAGCAAGCGGATCGACGCTAGCGGGGTCTTCAACTCATGAGTCACTGCAGCGACAAATTGCTCACGTGCTTTGGCGCTTGCTTGCTCCTTGTTCAAGGCACGCACGGTAGCTGCAGCAGCGCCGGCTGCGACCACGAAGGCGAGGCAACCTAGTGCGGCTGTCAAATAAACCCGACGCTGGGCGCGGGCCTCATACTCAGGGAAATCCAGACCGAAGACTTGAACCGCATAGTCACTGAGGGGCGGTGCACAGCGTGCACGACCCGTAGGCGCCACAGACTCGTATTCGGAGGGGGAGCTCACCTCTGCTTTCAAGTCCATCCAGTGCATGGTGAAGTGCACATCATCGGCGGTGGACAAACGAGGGCTTGTCTGCAGCTCTGTCACCAAAAGTGAAAGAGGCAGGGCATAGCCATTGACTGAGGCCCCTGTTTGGGTGGCTTGGACTATCCACTTGTCCGGTTGTGCGTACACCAGCGGATCGCTGGTCAGCGCGCTTGTCATCAACCCATCGGTAGCACCTTGTGCCACCCAGTTCGAGACGCCCAAAGGCCACGAGGCCAGCCACTCGAGTGTCCGCACATGGCTGGTCGTTGCTTGAAGCGCAGCCTTGGCCGCCTCGGGATCACGCCTCGCTAGGCGTTCGTGTACCTGCAAGGCCAACGCACCGCTAGCAGTATCGGCCAAAGATTGACGATCGCGCCACAGTTGCTGATACAGCTCCTGCAGAACATCAACTTGATCGCCATCAAGAGCAGCAAGCTCACTCGCAGCAGCATGGGCATACAACAAGCCGCGCTCATCGCGCACCGTCGGATGCTCGGTGACCAGTCGCTGCCATAGCGCGCGGGCCTTTGCATCGTCGCCGGCTTGATGCGCCTTGGCAGCGCTGCTGCTCAACCACCAAGCCAACAACTCAGGCCTTTGCTCCTGAGTCATCGCAGAGATGACGCGCTCGGGGTTGGCAGTCGCATCACGCTCTAGAGCCGCTCGCAAGTCAAGGAGGACGTTGTCATACCCAGCTCGCAGTTCAGGTGTGTGTGGGACACCGTTGATGACTACCAACTGCCCATCAATACTTGCCTGCCATGCCACAGCATGCGGATGTAGGTGCACCTCCATTGCTGCTCTCAGCATGTCCTCGGCTAGTGCTTCCGCCAGCGTAGTCGCCCGTTCCGCGTATCTGGCACGCACGCGCCCTGCATCCGATACCAGCTCGTACAAACCCCATGCACCCACGGCTGCCAGCGGTAGCAACACCGCAGCAAACAGCCATAGATACGCATGGGGTGAGCGGATCATGTGCCGCAGAAGGTCTGGTAGTTGCGGAAGGAGGAGGGCGGTGGTTCAGCGAACTTGTGGTGCTCGGGCGCAAGCTCAAACGGTTGGCGCAAGGCAGCTACCAAGGCCTGCAAGGGCGCCAGTTCGTTGCGCCGTTCCGCAGCGTAGAGGGCTTCTTCCACACGATAGTTGCGGGGAATCAGCGCAGGGTTGACGCCGCGCATGGCTAGGCGTGCTTGCTCAACCGTGCGACCTTCGCGTGTCAAGCGCGCTTGCCATTGCTGCAACCACTCGTCGTAGGCCGGTAACACTTGCAGGGCCAAGGGCGCAGCCTCACCGGTGCTCAAAGCACGGAAGGCCAGCGTGTAGTCGCACTTAGCCAATTGCAACAGTGTCAAGTACGCTTGCGCCAAGGTGGCATCATCCGGCTCGGCCGTATTCAACCCCAACTTGGTACGCAGCCCTTGTTCGTAGTGAGCTTGGTAGGCGGTGCGGAACTCGTCCAGGATGCCATGTGCTAGATCGACAGCCTTGTCGCGATTGGAGTGCAGCAAAGGCAGGCACGCTTCGGCCAGACGCGCCAAGTTCCACTGTGCAATCGCAGGCTGATGTCCATAGCGGTAGCGACCGGCCTCATCGATCGAGCTGAACACCGCATCCGGATCGTAGATGTCCATGAACGCGCACGGACCATAGTCGATGGTCTCGCCCGCGATGCTCATGTTGTCGGTGTTCATCACGCCATGGATGAAACCCACAAGCTGCCATTGCGCAATCAACTTGGCTTGA
This sequence comes from uncultured Planctomycetota bacterium, assembly GCA_903829565.1. Classification (GTDB taxonomy): domain Bacteria; phylum Planctomycetota; class UBA1135; order UBA1135; genus SXXH01. The sequence continues at coordinate 1,770 of CAIKQM010000487.1, read as the reverse complement.
CGCAGGGCCACGGCGCGCAAGAACTGTGCGTAGCGCTGTGATTCCCCCAGCAAATGCGGGTCATGACGCGCGATGGCGTAATCGGCAAGCGTGTAGAGCAACGACTCCTGCCAGCCCGCTGCGTACTGAAAGGTGCCCACACGCAAGTGGCTGCTCGCAATGCGCGTCAACACAGCACCGGGCAGCATGGTCTCGCGCATGACGGGTTCGCCCGTTGCAACCACAGCCAGACTGCGCGTGGTCGGGATCCCCAGCGCATGCATCGCTTCGCTGATGATGTACTCACGCAGCATCGGCCCCACGGCGGCACGCCCATCGCCGCGGCGCGAGTAGGACGTCTGCCCCGAGCCTTTGAAGGCGATGTCCACACGCTGGCCGGTTGGTGTGAGGTGTTCACCCAACAACAAGGCTCGTCCATCACCAAGCATCGTGAAGTGGCCAAACTGATGGCCCGCATACGCTTGCGCGATGGGCTCGGCGCCCTCGGGCAACACCTGACCAGACCAGACGCGCGCAGCCTGCAGCGCATCTTGCGTGACATCGTCCAGGCCCAACTCGCTCGCCAAAGCGTCGTTCCACACCACCATCTGTGGTGCACGCACACGTGCGGGTGTCGCTCGTTCGTAGAGGGCGGAAGGTAGTCGCGCGTAGGTGTTATCGAACTGCCACATGATCACTCGGCGCAGCATACGCTATCGTCATGTCCATGAGCTTCGTCGACACACGGACTGTGGTTCGCTTTGCGGCGGACAAGATGCAGAAGGTCAACCTGTTCGAGACAGCGCACATGTTCTGTGATGTGTACTGCTTGGAACCCGGGCAAGCGCAGAAGACGCACGCTCATGCCGACGCGACGAAGTTCTACTATGTGATCGAAGGCCGCGTGCGGGCCACTCTCGGCTCCGAGACGCGCGAGGTCGGCCCCGGCGAGTTGGTGTGGTCGTCCCCGGGCGAGCCACATGGCGTGGAGAACGCCTCTCAAGAGCGCGCAGTGCTCTTAGTCGCCATGGGTCCGAACCCGAACATCAAGTGATGTGGCGCTTCCTTCTTGTGGTGGTCAGCCTTGCGGCCAGCGCCCGTGCCGCGTCCGAGTCGGCTTGGGCGGAGGCCATCGTCGCCGCGCGCCAGCGCGTGACGGCCGGCGCCGAGGACCAACGCCCCAACATCCAAGCCGCTGCCTGGACTGACCTGCTGCGCCAGTATCCGATGCAATCGGACTGGACTTTGCAGTCATTTGGCGCGGCCGCGTCGCAGCTTGTGACACCTGCGCATGCGCTCGACGAGGCCGCACTCGTGGAGTACGAGCGCGTCCACCTCGCACGGCGTGCAGCGCGCTTGCGTGGCCTGATCGAACAGTGGGCACCCTTGGCGTGGACCGAAGGCCACACGGTGCACATGAGCTTCATCGGCTACACCGAGGGCTTGAGCGACGCGCGTGCCGAGCGTTTCTTCCGGCCCGGCGCGCGCCTGTGCCGGCTCGACTTCGACCAAGGCTCCAGCGTGGGTCGTGTGTCGCGTTTGCTTGACGACCCGCGCGGCATGCTGCGCGATGTGGATGTGTCCTTTGACCGCCAGCGCTTGGCCTTTGCGTGGAAGCGTTCCGACAGGCTCGATGACTACCACATCTATGAATGGTCCCTTGCCGGCCAAGTCCCAAGACAACTGCCCTTTGGTTTGGGGCGAGCCGACGACGAACCTGCGTACCTGCCTGATGGCGACTTGGTCTTTGTGTCCACGCGCCCGGAGCAAAGCGTGCCGTGCTGGTGGACC
>CAIKQM010000486.1 GCA_903829565.1 uncultured Planctomycetota bacterium | reverse complement strand
GCCACCACGCGGTTGACGACTTCGAAAGCGGACTCGGTGCCGAGGCGTGACACCGCGGACGACAGTTGCAGGCGGGAGGCGCTCATGGCCTAAGAGGTTACCGCGACGCTTTGGCCTCCGCGAGGCTAGGATCGCGACATGCGGTACCTGCGCTCGCCCCGCTTCTGCCTGCCCCTGCTGCTGCTCGCCTGTTCCCAGCAGGGACCGCAACTGCGGCCCGTGGTGACAGCCCAACTGGCCGCAGCCGAGGCACTCGCGCAGGCCCAGGCCCCCGGGGAGGCTGCGTGTGCGGCGCAAGCGGCCGAGCTCGAGCTAGTCTTGATGGACGCCACGCAACCATGGAGTGTGCGCAGCGCGCAGATGGATGCGCTAGCACAGCTGCCGTGTGATGCTGCGGCACGGGCTTTGGTGCGCTTGGTGGAACAGGGCGAGGGCGATGTCCAGCGGCGCGCGCTGCTGTGCATCGCCGAGTCCGGGCACGACCAGACCCTGACAAGTTTACTTGACATGAGTAGCCGGGCCGAGGACAACCAGACCAAGTGGGCGTTCGCGCTCGCTCTGGCGGCTCACGGCAACTACGCAGGGGTACCGGCTGCGAGTACGGAATGGAACGATGGCGCGTTCGAAGCCGGCTGTCGCGCCGGCATCGAAGACCTTGCGCAGCTGCCCTTCGACGAGATTGCGGCAGCGTGGCGCAGCACGGCTGCGCTGACGCGCTTGGTGCCGCCCCCCGCCAGTGCGCACCTGCGTCTGGCTTGGTGGCGCACGATCCAAGACCTGGGCCACGCCAACGAGCATGTGCGCTTGCGCGCCTTGAATGTGCTCTCGCATTCCGACAGCCGCGTCGCGATCCCCTTGGCCGAAGCAGCTTGGGACACCGATCCGCGCGTGCAGGACGGTGCGCTGCAAGCCCTGCGCAACTTGGGTGCGCGCGCCGAGCCGGCGGTGTATGCGTTGCTGGGACTGCTTGACGTCTCATCCACGCGCGTAGCGGCACTGCAAGCCTTGGCGCACTGCTGTGATCCGCGCGCGCGCCGCGACCTGCAAACACGGCGCAACCAGCTGGGCGACGAACACAGCACACCTGACGAAGCGGCCTGGGCCGCGCAGCTCGACGCAGCCATCGCGCAGCTCGTCGCTGCCGGTGCTTAGACTAGGACGCCTGCGTAGGAGCGCGACTCGCGATCCACACCACCGCGCCCAACCAACCCAACGCATTGGCGACGAACAAGCTGTCGCCACCCAACAACACGCGTGTGGGACTGCCCCCGCCGCGCTGCTTCTGCACCAACAACAAGTAGCGCGCCAAACCAAACACGACAAAAGGCACGGTCCACACCAGCAGATTGTCGGTACCGAACTTGCGGGCCGTATCGTCCGCCACGGTGTACATCGTGTAGGTCACGATGGTGCAAGCCGCGAGCACCGTCGTCATCTGATCCAAGAAGCCGAGGTCGTACTCCTTCAAGATCGCGCGGTGCGCACCGCTGCCATCGCCCAGAAGAGCCAGCTCCGCGCGGCGCTTGCACAGCGCCAGGAACAGCGCCAAGAAGAGCGTGCACAACAACAGCCAGTGGGAGATCGCCGCAGGCACGGCCAAAGCGCCCGCGAGCACGCGCAACAAGAAGCCGGTCGCGATGCAGAACACATCGACCAACACGATGTGCTTGAGCTTCACCGAGTACAGGAAGTTCAAGCACATGTAGCCCAACACCAGCGGCCACACGGGAATGGGCGCGCCCTGCGCTTGACGGGCAAGCAACAACGCCCCTACGGCACACAACGCAGACAGAGTCACCGCCACAGGCACGGTCACTCGACCCGAGGCAATCGGACGCTGACGCTTTTCAGGATGAGCGCGATCCGACTCGCGATCCATCACATCATTGATCAAGTAGATCGCGCTGGCGCCCAGACAGAACGCGGCGAAGGCGTACAGCACGCGCTCCACATCGTCCATGCGCCCGACAAGCAAGGTGCCGGTGGAACCGCGCGCGAACAGCAGCGCGGCAAAGACAAAGATGTTCTTCACCCACTGGTGTGGGCGCAGCGCGATGAGCAGGGCCTTAGCATCCATGCGGGCAATCCATGCGAGTGCTAAGGGCAGGTGCTCAGTCGATCGACAACTTGCGCAGCTCTTCCAGCGGCGAATCCGGTCCGACCTTCAACACTTCGACCGTGTCGTCGATCACGCCCTTCTCGCGCAGCTCGAACAACTCGTGGGTGCCCACATTGCCGTCGGCGTACAACACCACGGTTGTGGTGCGGTGGTTGCCTTCGGTGTCGCTGCCGTCATTGTCATCCGCGACCAAGGGTTCCTTGCCCGAGCCAGGGAACTTCTTGAGCGGGCTGTTCTTCATGTCGCGCCCCGCGTACGACGAGTAAGTGCCATCGACCGCGTCGATGTTGGCGAACCACTCGGTCGGCTCCATCGAACCGATCGACAAAGCACCGATGTCGACACCCGGGCAGGTCAACTTCTGGACCGAAGCCTCGGTGTTCTCCCACACGCCCTTGCTGACGAGCGTCCCGAAGAACTGCGCACCCGACTTGTCCGGCACGCGGCCGTGCTTGTCTTGGTGAATCAT
>CAIKQM010000485.1 GCA_903829565.1 uncultured Planctomycetota bacterium | reverse complement strand
CGCGCAGAAACTGGCTGCAGCACCGCGCGCTGACGAGACGCAGTTGGTGCGCCGCTTGTACTTGGATCTGACTGGTTTGCCGCCCACTCCGGAAGAAGTGGCCCGCTACATGGCTGCGCCGCAAGCGGATCGCTGGCAGCGCTTGGCACAGCAGCTCATGACCGAGGAGCCGTACAGCACGCGCTATGCCGAACGTATGGCCTTGCCGTGGTTGGATGCCGCGCGCTACGCCGATACGAACGGCATTCACATGGATGCGGGGCGCACGCTGTGGCCGTGGCGCGATTGGGTGCTGCAGGCGTACAAGCACAACATGCCCTTCGACCAGTTCGTGGTCGCGCAAGTTGCGGGCGATTTGCTGCCCGAAGCCACGCAAGAACACAAAGTGGCCAGCGGCTTCCACCGTAACCATGTGATCACGGATGAAGGCGGCGCGATCGATGAGGAGTACCTCGTCGAATACGCAGCCGATCGCGCCGGCACGACGGCCTCTGTGTTCCTTGGTCTGACGATGAACTGTGCTCGTTGTCACGACCACAAGTTCGATCCGATCTCGCAAGATGAGTACTACTCGTTCTACGCCTACTTCAATTCCAACGAAGAGCCTGGACTGTACTCGCAACTGCCTGATCCCAAGCGCGCCTTTGAGCCCTTCATGGAAGTGCTCGGCCCTGAACAGGCAGCGCAGCGCACGCAACTGAAGGCGCGCATCGCGGAAGCCAGCGCGTTGCTCGCGCAGGACGACCCCACGGAAGCCGAGCAGCGCAACGCGTGGTTGCAGCAAGTGCTGGGAAGTTCGCGCTGGGTGGATGTGGCCACGCTATCGGCTACGGGCACCAACGGCGTCGAGTTGGCCGTGCAAGGAGACGGCTCGGTCGTGGCCCAAGGCGCGAATCCAGCGCGCGCGGACTACCTGATCGAGATGCGCACCGAGGCCACCAACGTGCGTATGGTTGCGATGGAGGTGCTGGCGGATCCCGCGCATGGCAACCGACCCGGCCGTGCCAGCAATGGCAATGCGGTTCTGACTTCCTTCGCCATGGAAGCGGTTTCCGTCGCAGATCCCGCGCGTCGCGAGACGGTCGAGTTCGCATGGGCTTGGGCTGATCATGAGCAAGGCAACGGCGACTACCGCGCAGTCAATGTCTTGGCTGATTCACCCGGTGAAGGCTGGGCTTTGCAAGGCCACGAACGCACAGGCTCACGGATGTTGGTGTTGGTCGCCAAGCAACCGTTCGGCTTTGAAGGCGGGACTCTGCTGCGTACGCGTCTGGAGCAACAGTCCATCTACGACCAACACACGTTGCGTCAGGTGCGCCTGCGTGCAGCTGTGGTGGACGACGCAGTGATCGCGCGCCTACCTTTGGCACAAAGCGGTTGGTACATCTGCGGGCCCTTTGATGGCAATCGGGAGACGATGTATGCCACGCGCTATGGTCCTGAAGACGCAGCCCGCATTGACTCAGGTGCGCGCTTTGACGGCAAGGGCTGGGTGTACCGGCCGGAATTCGCGGACGGTCAAGTAAATGCGACCAGCGACGGGGCCAATGTGGTCTACGCCGCACGAGAGGTATTCGTCACCAGCGAGCGCGTGCTGGACGTTGCTCTGGGCAGCGACGATGGCGTGCAGTTGTACCTCGACGGACAGTTGGTTCACGAGAATCGCATCGACCGCGGCGCACAACCCAACCAAGATGCCGCCAAACTGACTCTCACACCTGGCCGGCATGTGCTGGCGTTCAAGATCATCAACACCGGTGGTCAAGGCGGCTTCTACTGGCGCTGGTTGCCGCGCAATGACGAGCTGTCAGGTACGCTTGTCGCCGCTTTGCTGCCCGCAGCGGCGCGCTGGGCGACGCTCGACAAGGAGATCGCTGATGAGTGGCGCGGCGCTTTCTCGCCCGTTTGGCGCGCACGCAAGGCAGCGATTGCTGGCTTGGAAGCGGAACAAGCAGCGCTCGAAGCCAGTGTGCCCAAGACGATGGTGATGCGCGAGCGAGCTATGGCGCGCGACACCTACACCTTGACGCGCGGTCGCTATGACATGCCGGACAAGAGCCGCAAGCGCGAGCGCGGCATTCCCTCGGCT
>CAIKQM010000484.1 GCA_903829565.1 uncultured Planctomycetota bacterium | reverse complement strand
AGGGCGGTTTCTACATCATGATTGGCAAGAAGCGAGGTGCAGCATGATGACCCTGCCGTGGAATGCGAGCGTCAAGCAATTGCGACAGTTCGCCTGGTTTGCGCCGCTGGGCTTTGCAGCCATTGGCTGGATGACGTTGCGCTTGGGCGCAAGCATGCCCGTGTTCTGGGGCCTGTGCGCTGCGGGCGGTGTGGTGCTGCTGCTGGGACTCGTGCGTCCCACTCTCGTGCGTCCGTTCTGGATCGTGAGCCTGGCGCTGGCCTTCCCCATCGGCTTGGTGGTCACGAATGTGGCCCTCGCGGCCTTGTATTACCTAGCCATGACGCCTTTGGCCTTGCTGTTTCGTGGCCTTGGGCGTGACGCCTTGGGACGCACATCCAAGGGCTACCAGCGTGTAGACACTGCGTTCGACGCCGACAGTTACTGGCGCCAGTCGTAGCGCCATCAATCGCCCACGAGACGCCGGCGCACCCAAGCGGGCAGAGGCAACTCATCGGCCTCCACCACGCCATCACCGTCGAGATCCCAGCGCGCTGCAAAGCTATCGACCAGCACATCCGTGCCTAGGTCCGCCAAGCGATCCAAGCGCGCGCGGAACTCGACTTCGGACACCACTTGGTCGCGGTCATCATCAAGAGCCAGCAGCAAGTCGCGTCGACCTTGCAACTCGCGCCGCGTCATTCGCTGGTCGGCATCCGTATCGAATTGCGTGTAGTGCCGTTCCTTGCCTCCATCCGGAGGCATCGGCACGGCCTCGCGACGACGCTGCGGCCACTCGATCGCACCCAAGGCTTGTGAGCCAGCGCGATCCTGCGCCGAACCACGCACCAAGGGCAAGCGCACGCGACCGTCTTGGTCTGCATCGAGCAAGGCCTGCTCGACCTCGGGCACGCGCACTTCGCCAGGCTTGAGCTTGCCGTCACCATCGACATCGATGGACTTGAACAACGCTTTGGCGCGCGCATCCGACCAGCGCAACTCCCGCCACGCACCCGGCGCGCGTGAAGCCTCGGACGGACTCAAAGCACCGTTGCCATCCAAGTCAAAGGCCGCAAACCAAGCCAAGCGCAGCTCATCTTTGGCCAGCGCTCCGTCTTGATCGGCGTCGAATGCAAGCGGATTCACCCTGTCAAGCAAACGCGACAGGTCTCCATCCTCATCCACGCGCGAGCGCACCACCACGGCGGGCCCCTCCTCCACACGAGTGCGTGTACTGCGCGTGCGCACAGCACTGGCGGCGAATTCAGCGTAGACCACACGCCCGTCCGCATCCGCGTCGAGAGTAGCCGTTACGCCACTCCACTCAGTCGCGTCCAAGACTCCCGAGCGATCGCGATCGAGACGCTGGAACTCCACCAATGCAGCCAGCGCAGGCATGGAGACCGCGGGCTTGGGCGCGCGGCCATAGAGAGCCTCTGCTGGCACATCGAGCAAGCGTTCGATCTCTGCCAAGCGCAACCAACGCGAGCCGGCGTGACTGACATCCTTGAGCGGTCGCCCCGACTCATCCAAGGTCTTGTCCAGCGGGAACGACTCCACCACGGCGGCAAAGGCCTCGCGCAAGCCAGCTACCGGCCCCAACAACTGGGGCTGTGCACTCGTGGATGCATCCAGTGCCACCACACCGTCGCTACCCGACACCAACAACGTCGTCTGCACGAAGGGCGCGTTGTAGACATTGGCGAGCGTCAGCATCTCGCTGCTGGACCCCGCACCGATCACACCTACACGCCGCGCGCGCTCGCCTTCGCTCACATCCATCAACAGCACACGCGAAGTAGGATTCGCACCACCGCGCTCTTCGAGCACATAGGCATAGTCACGCTCAACCGTGCGTGTGCCACCTTGGCGATCGGCAAGATCCACCTTCGGCTGCAGTACGACCGCGCGCCATGTGCTGGTGGAGTTGTCGGGCACGCGCTTGGCCTCACCCAGGCGCCGCGGGCGCGCAGGCTCCGTAGCATCCACAAGGATCAAGCCCTGACGCTCATCGATGCAGGCCACCAAGCGACGTGCTGTGGT
>CAIKQM010000483.1 GCA_903829565.1 uncultured Planctomycetota bacterium | reverse complement strand
GTAGCATCGCTCTTCTTGTTGTACTCATCATCGCAACCCACCACAAAGCGGCGGGCGCGATCCCAAGTGGCCGTGTTGGAGGCACCATCGTTGCCCAGATCCGGACGCAGGGACTCGAACTGCTCGCGATTGGCAAGCAGGACCACACCGACTGCGCCTCGACCTTGCGCCTCCTTGGCACCGCTAGGCAGCAGAACCGCACGCTTCAAGGCATCGTGAGCCGCAAGCAACCATGGCGTATACAGCGCCACAGTGGCCTGAGTAGCCGCCTCAGGCGCACCGCTCTCGCGTTGCACATACAGCACAAAAGGCGGCTTGCTGCGGTCTTGGGTGTACGCCAAGCGTTTCAAGGCCGCGTGGCGGGTCATCCGCTTCTCCAACAGCCATGCAGCGGCGGCAAACGGCTCACCTTTCACAACACCATCGACTTGGATACGCTCTTGCAGCCAACGCTTGCGCACATCTTCGACCATCGCGGGCGTCAACTCTGCACCGCGCAAGTCCGCATACACATCCAGAGCGTACGCATCTGCCCACGCACCTTGACTGCGCTCGGCATAGCCTTCCAAGTCGCGAACCGGATCAAACGCCGTCTTCTGTGCAGCACCTGAAGGAGCACACAGCGCAAGGAACAGGACGATGTACCCCATGACGAGGGCGTAGAGACGGAGGTGCTTCATGCGCGAGCCGACCATGGTAGCTACGATGCAGCCCGCATGGAGCTTCGAGAACAGGTCTTGGAACCGGTCGTACGCGCGGATGCGCTTGTGGTCCTCTTGCATGGACTGGGCGCCGATGGCCAAGACCTTGAGCCATTGGGAGCAGCGCTCCAAGCGGCGGTTCCCTCGGCGCGCATCCTCTTGCCTACCGCACCCAAGCGGCCGGTGTCGATCGCAGGTGGCTTGCCCTTGCATGCATGGTTCGATGTAGGACCCAGTGACTTGCTGCGCAGGCACGCGTCGGATCCAGCCGGCGTCGCGACCGCCGAGGCGTGGCTACGCCGGCGTTTGGAGCGCGAAGTACGTCAAGGAATCACGACAAACCGCATCCTCGTAGGCGGCTTCAGCCAAGGTGGTGCTCTCGCTGCATGGTTTGCACCGCGCCACACGCAGCCGTTGGGTGGTGTGCTGGCCTTGTCGACCTTCATGGCCACCAATGCCCCTTTGGAAGCCGAAGTCCAGGCTGCCAATCGAGGCTTGCCGGCTTTCGTAGCTCATGGAGTGCGTGACGATGTTGTGAGCCTGGGCCATGGTCGTGCGCTGCGCGATCGACTAAGCGCAGCAGGCTTGTCGGTCGAGTATCGCGAGTACGATGCGAACCACACGATCACCGAGTCGATGGCCTTGGATGCGGCACAGTGGCTGACACGCCGCTTGGCATGACGCTCAACTGCGCTGCGACGGCCCCTTGCGTTGCGGCGGCGCTGTCAAAGGATCATCAGGCCAAGCATGCTTGGGATAGCGGCGCTTGAGGTCTTTCTTGACCTCGTGGTACGCGTTGGACCAGAAGCTGGCGAGGTCATCCGTGACTTGCTGCGGTCGATAGTTGGGAGCCAACAAGTGCATCACCACTTTGGCGCGACCCCGCGCCAAACGAGGCGTCTCCTTCATCCCGAACAGCTCCTGAATGCGCGCCGCGAGAATGGGTGTGCGACCAGGCTCATACACCAGACGGATCCGGGAGCCCGTAGGGATCTCGATGCGCTCGGGGGCATCTCGATCGAGTGCACGCTGATGCTCGGTACTGAGCTGTGC
>CAIKQM010000482.1 GCA_903829565.1 uncultured Planctomycetota bacterium | reverse complement strand
TTGGCGATGGTGAAGCTCGCAGGAGCGGACATCACCGAGGCTGTGATGATGTTGCTCGCATACTCGGGCCCAAGAATCTGCATGTAGACCGCCATCACCGAACCGGCGATGGTGGCGAAGCCGCCCGTCATCAGCGCATTCAACTCGCTCTTCGTCATGCCGGCCACATAAGGCTTGATGACCATGGGCGCTTCCGTTTGACCCATGAAGATGTTGGCGGCTGCCGCCATCGCTTCGCCGCCCGAGATGCGCAACGTGGCGCTCATGGCTTTGGCCAGCAGCCACACCAGCACCTGCATGATGCCGATGTGATAGAGGATGCTGAACAGCGCGCTGATGAAGATGATCAGTACTAGCCCCGTCCCGGCGAACGCAAAGACGAAGCCCGTGGGTCCCGCAGGATCAGCCAGCGAACCAAAGACCTGCTGCGCACCGGGCACAGCCATGGAGATCAACTTGCCAACGAAGTTCGAGATGGCCTGAAACACGCTGGTGCCTACCGCGGTTTCCAGCACCACGAAGGCAATCAGGAACTGCAGCGCAATGCCACCCAAGACCGCGCGACCTTGGAAGCGCGTGCGGTCGCTGGACAGCAACCACGCCACGCCCACGAAGAAGCCGATGCCGAGCAGAGCGCGTAGCACGATGATCAAGAGGCTTTGTTCCATGCGGATCGGTGGCGCGGCTTACGCTGCGGGCCACCTTTGTCCTCCATCGCGGGCCGCGCGTCAATGCGCGAACACGGTTCAGCGCTCAGCGCAACCAGTCGAGGATCAACCGGCCCGGCGCGACGGCTGGCAGAATCTCGACGGCGTTCGTCAAAAGAGATTGACAGCGTGCCAGCCCGTGGCCGGAGCGATGATGGATCTCGCACAGGGTCTCGCCAGCACGCACAGCCTCGCCAGCCGCGCGGCGCCACACGAGGCCCACAGCCGGGTCGATCTGGTCGTCGATCCGCAGGCGTCCGCCCCCTAATGAGGCCACCGCCAGCCCAACCTCGCGCACGTTATGGAAGGAGAGGAATCCATCGCGATCGGCCAAGAACGGCTCAACCGCCGGCGCCTGCGGCAGGAGTTGCGGGCGCGCTACGACGCGCGGATCGCCACCCTGCGCTTTGATGACAACCTCGAAAAGGGCGCGCGCGTGGCCGTCATCGAGCACGGCAGCGATGCGCTGGCGCCCATCCTCGTGCGAAGCTGCGGCACCAGCGAGGTGCAGCACCTCGCCACCCTGCGCAACCACTAGCTCGCGCAGGTCGGCCGGCCCGCCTCCCGCGAGGCACTCTCCGATCTCGGCCACCTCCAACGCGTGGCCTACCGCTCGGCCCAGCGGCCTGTCCATGGCCGTCAGGGCGACGCTGCACTTCAGCCCGCACGAGCGCGCGATGCCGAGCATCGTGCGCGCCAAGCGCTCGCCGTCAGCAGGATCGGGCATGAACGAGCCGCTACCGTACTTGACGTCAAGGAAGAGCACGTCGAGGTCCTCGGCGAGCTTCTTGCTCATGATCGACGAGGCGATCAGCGGCACAGCTTCGACCAGACCGGTCGCATCGCGCAACGCGTAGAGCTTCTTGTCGGCGGGCACGAGGCGCTCGGTCTGCCCGGCGAACACCAGGCCGCACTCATCGAGCACACGCACGATCTCGTCTTCCGACAGGCGCGTGACGAAGCCGGGAATGGCCTCAAGCTTGTCGAGCGTGCCCCCAGTGTGCCCGAGGCCGCGTCCCGAGATCATCGGCACAGCCATGCCGCAGGCCGCCAGCGCCGGGGCCAGCGCCAGCGACACCTTGTCGCCC
>CAIKQM010000481.1 GCA_903829565.1 uncultured Planctomycetota bacterium | reverse complement strand
GCAACAACAGCAACCCGTGCAGCTGCGGCTCCAACTTGCCTTCAGCTCCCTGCAGCGCGAGATGGCGCATGACATGCCCCTCCATCGCCAAGCCCAAGCTCGCCGGCTCGGCTGCGCGCAAGCGCGCCGCATCCGCCTTCGCATGCAGGTCCTGCGCCACGGTGGCGAGGTCCTCATCGGTAGCCAAGAAGCCATAGTCCTGCGCCATTTGCGCATCCAAAGCACCCGCCAGGTGCAGCCACGCCGCGCGACGATAGGCGGGAGCGACGAGTTCTTGCCACGCATCGACGAGCTCATTACGGAACGTCTCTTCGCGGGACGGCAAGCGACTGCCGCGAGTAGCCGACTCACCGCTTTGCAGCAACACCTCGCGCATCGCCAGCCATTCTTCGCCCAGCTCCGCGCCAAGGCGGCGCTTGACCTGAAGGCGCAGCGCTAGGTCCAGCTTGTCGTCGACAGCGCGCGGCAACACCAGCACCAAGCCCGCACTGTCGATCTGCGCTTGCACATCCAAGAGCACACGCTCGCGATACTGTTCCTCGACGCCTTCTTCGTCCACCGAGCGCGCGGGCACGACCCACGCAAGGTCCAGCGCACCATTGGCGTGCCAATGCAGCTCGGCCGCCGCTAGTCCAGTTTGCTTGACACGCTCATCCGCACCGAAACGCACCGTCGCACCAGCCGGCAGCAGCGCCGTCGAAGGCAGAGGCGCACCTTGCAGGCGCAGCTTGCTCTCCACATCAAACGAGCTGCTCTGCCCGTCGCGCGCCACGCGCGTGGCCGCCACCTGGTTGCTGACCGGCAGGAACGGTTCGGAGCGATCGACCGCCACATGCAACCGCGAGCTAGCCGCGAGCTCCTGCGGCACCAACTGAGCCAGACCTTCTCCCCACATCCAACTGCACTCGATGCGCAAGACCTCCTGCGGCGCCTGCTCCGGCACCGCAACATCTGCACGGGCCCCGCTCAGGTGCGTACCCACCCAACCGGCTACCGTTGTGGTGATCGGGGGCGGGGGTGGTTGTTGGGGGGCCTTGGGGGCGACGCATCCAATCAGCAGGAGCAGGGGCAGGCAGGCGCGCATGGCGGGAGATAGTAGAGGTACCTGTCCCAATGTGCATGTGGGTGATACTGGTCCCGCTCAGTGTGCGCGGGCCTTTTGGTGAAAGGCGGATCGTGAGGGCGCAAGGCGCTGAAACAGCGTCTGAACTTGTTGGGCCCTCACCAGCCCGAGGCCGGATGATCCTGTGCAGGTACTGGTTTGCGTTGCCTCCGCGCTCCAAACGCCCGTAGGGTCTTGGGAACGCGGGTCGCCCTTCAGTACCCGTGCACACTCATCGGGGCCAGTACCACCAGCACCCCCCGCGCGGTCCAAGCCACCGTCCGGATCCAGTTGGTCCCCACCAGGTACGCATGAGCCTTGGGTGTAAAGGCCTCCTGCAGCCGTCCATGGCTAGGCACCTGCAACAACGCCGTTGAACCCCAAATCACACCCAAAAGGCCTAGCCCAACCAGGGGCATCCAGCCCGAAAAACGGTCATTAGGATCCAAAAGCAGCCAAACTGCCGCCCCGAGCTCGGCCAGCATGAGGGGCGCAACGACGCTCGTGGTGCGGCTGACGTGGAGGGCGTGGTACTCGGCAAAGGCCTGCGGGCCCACCTTGGCGTAGAGGGGGTAGTGCACCACTTGGACGAACCAAATCAGGCCCATCATCGCGAGGGTCGCGAAGGTGTGTACAGCCACTACCCAGTCCGGGGCCGCCAAATGAGGATTCCTAAAAAGAAGCCTCTCCACGAGCGAACCCGCGGAGAGGCTCTACGACCATCTGTGGAGGACACACATCCTCCGCTGTTTCGTTCGCGGGGGGCCAAGCGGTAGATGCGGGTTTTCGTGGAAATCGGTCGGTTGACAGGCGCTGTCCCGCAGTTGAGCCTTGCTGCATGCACCCTTGGCTACTGCGCCTGACCCCAATCCTGCTGGTGTGCGTCGGCTGCCACACCGCCACGCCGCCCGTCCCGCTGGCCACCGCGACGGCCCCGACCAATCGGGACCCTCACGGCAACCCTGATGTTGTGCGCTACATCGGCATGTTGGAGGCCCCGAGTCGGCTGGAGACCCTGCAGGTCGCCACGGTGGTGGAGCGCCTGGCCCCCGCGCCGGATGCCATGATCGGGGACCTAGGCTGCGGACCCGGCAGTTTCGCTGTCGCCTTTGCTGAGGCCGCGCCGCGGGGCCTTGTGTACGCAGCCGATGTGGAACCCGCCCAGCTCGACGCCCTGCGGGCCAAGATTGCGGGCGACAAGCACCCCAACATCGTGCCTGTGCTGGCGAGCTTTGATGACCCGCACTTCCCGCTCGGGCGCATGGACCTCGTGTTCATCGGCGACACCTACCACCACTTGCAAGATCGTGTGGCCTACCTGTCGCGGCTCAAGGCCTGCCTTGCGCCCCAGGGCCGCTTGGCGATCCTTGATTACAAGCCGGGCGACCAGCCGGTGGGCCCGCCGAAAGACCACAAGCTCGAGCCGGGCGTGATGGAGCGCGAGCTGCGCGCAGCAGGTTGGACGCAGGTGGCAAAGTACGACACACACCCGTGGCACGACTTCGAAGTGTGGGTCCCCGCGCAAACCGAGTAGGCTTAGCGCATGGCTAGTTACGAGATCACGAGCTGCACCGTCCGCCCCGTCGAGGGAGATGACCAAATCGAGGTCGTCCTGCTCGCGAGCGACGGCTCGAAGTGGGAGTACGGCATTCCGTACAGCCGCTCGACTGGCCGCTACCAGTTCGAAGAGATCGATGTCATCGCCAATGACTTTGGTGATGAGTTCGCCGAAGAGTTGACGGCGAAGATCGAGAAGCTCGTCGACGAGCTCGCCGGCCGCTGACAGCTGTCAAGGCTGCTGGACAGGCTCTTCACGCGGCTCGAGCAACTTGAGCAGCGCCTTGCGCCGCGCTTCGTCGCGCTCGAGCGGCAAGGCCATGTCGACCATCTCTTGCGTGCGTGCAACATCCCCGCGTCCGCTGTACAGGATGGCGAGGTTTGTCAAGGCAACTAGACAGGACGGATC
>CAIKQM010000480.1 GCA_903829565.1 uncultured Planctomycetota bacterium | reverse complement strand
TTCAACACATCACTCGGCTGACTTGCAGCCACAAGTTGCTGCACCTGCTGCTGCGCTTGCTCGCGACTGTGCCAAGGAGCCGAGTGCAAGGACACCACGCGCCGCGTGTTCCCAGCCGTCACCGACGCGCGCCCGCCTAGCTCTGGGACCGCTGCCAGGGGCACATCGATCCACTCCACACCGGCCTGCAAACACAGCTGCATCCAGGCGTAGCGCGTGGCCATGCTGCCGCGAAAGGCCCCGAAGCTGCTCGCATCGTTCAAGGCCAACACAAGCGGGCGCTGCAAACGCTCACGCAGGGCACGCAGCTCGTGCGCGCGCAGCTCCATCAACCCGTCCGAGGTCTGCTCGGTGTCGCAGCGCAACTCCAGCATGTCGCCTTCCTCGCGCGCGTTCCAAGCACGCGCAGCAAGGTCTGCGAAGTCTGAGCCACGCACGGATACGACGATCACCGTGCTTGCATCGTACCGCGCCTAGCGCGCTTCGTGCTCGGCGTTCTCTTCCAGGTAGTCGTAGTCCAAATCGTCAAAGCTCTGCGCCACATAGCCGGCCTCGCGACTACGGGCATGCTCCTCTTCATAGGCACGCAGCACCATGCGCTGCACAAGGTCACGCGCCTCTTGGTTGATCGGATGGCACACATCCGCATACAAGCGCGGCCGACCGCGTTCATCGAGATCGCCGCGACTTTCGTACAGGCGTGCACCGCAGTCGCTGCAATAGCGCGAGCGAATGTGGTTCTTGCCGGCGCAACTGGGACAACGATCGCACAACTTGCGCGAAGGCATGGCGACGAAGAGTCCCTTCTGCCCTTCAATGATCTTGACGTCGCGCAGTACGAGCGCGTCATCGATCGTGATGCTGGCGAAGGCGCGCAACTTATCGCGCGTGGACTGAAGCAACTTGATGCGGATCTCGGTGAGGTTCATGCCGCGGCCGTCCTGTGAATGGACGGGCCTCGAAGTCCGATTCCGAAACGCAGCTGCCCAGCGGTGCAGGAATCTGCGATTCCTCTGCCACTTGACTGCGAGACCGCAGCAAGACCTAGAGCGGGTCGACGCGCACTCCAGCGCGCGCCATGCTGCAGCGCACCAAACGCGGTGACAACTGTGCCTTGGCGAGCACCTGCTCCAAGCGCGCGACAGCGGCCTGGCACGCAGATGCGTCCTCGTACAATCCGCAGAAACTGGAACCACTACCCGTTAGAAACCAGTCGTCGCAGCGCGCCTCATGGAGGGCCGCACGCCAAAGACTGAGGCGCGGCTGCACACGCAAAGCGGGCGCCTCAAGATCGTTCCAGCCCGTACGAGGAGGCACACCAGCGGCACGTTGTGGCGCACCCGGCACTAGCCCCAAAGCCGCGTAGACTTGCGCTGTGGGACAGCCCACATCTGGAGTGACGAGTCCCACATGCCACGAGCGCGCGGGCAGGACTTCCAACTGGTCCCCTCGCCCACGGCCATGCGCGTAGCCGGTGGGTACGCTGGCAAAGAACGCGCAGTCGGCTCCCAACGCGGCGAAGGCAGCTTGCTCTGCAGTCGTTGGCGCGCCGAGCCCCAGTACCGCGCGCGCGCCGAGCCAAGCCGCAGCCGCGTCCGACGAGGCGCCGCCCAAACCCGCTTGAGAGGGAATGTGCTTCTCCAGCTCGACCAGCAAGCCGACGGCGGGAGCGCGAGCGTCAAGTAAACCTGACAAAGCGGCCTGATCCCAAGCCAAGGCGGCGGCCCGCCACGCAAGGTTGCCGGGGCCATCCGCAATGTCGGCGCTTGCCAAAGGGCCACGCGTGTGTGTGCGGATACGTTCGGTCGATGCGGCCGCTGCAGACGACGCCTGCTGGGGCAGCAAATGCACCGTGACGACGTCGCACACCTCCACAGCCAAGTAGCCTAGGTCGAGCTCATGAAAGCCATCTACACGCCGACCTAGCACCTGCAACCACGGGTTGATCTTGGCCGGAGCCAGCACGCGCACGCTCGCGATCGGCTTCACGCGGGTGCGTCCCAGCGCAGGTTGTCGATCAAGCGCACACCTGACAACCACAACGCCACCAAGCACACGGCTTGCTGCATGGCACCGTGCGGCTCCTCGGCCGTCCACCGCGAGGGATCACGCACAGCCACATACTCGATGCGAAACTCGGGCGTGCGCTGCAGCACAAGAAGCACGCTCGAGCGCAGCGCATCCGCATCGCGCACACCTGCGTCCCAAGCCGCTTGCCCTGCACGCAGCGCTTGGTAGATCTGCGCCGCACGCTGACGATCCTCGACCGACAAGCGTGCATTGCGCGAACTCAAGGCCAAACCGCTGGCCTCACGCACCGTAGGACACACCACCACGCGCGGTCCGCCGCGGCGACGCGCTAGCCCCAAGACCACTTGCGCCTGCTGGTAGTCCTTGGCGCCAAAGTACGCCGTATCCGGCAGCACCGTCTCGAACAGCCGATCGACGATGGCCGCCACACCTTCAAAGTGTCCTGGCCGCATCGCGCCTTCCAAACCGAGAGCCGCCGCACCTGGCGGCACTTGGTGCGCAGCGTTCAACTTGCCTGCTGCGTCTAACTCATGCGGGAAGAACTGGGCCAAGGTGCCGGTGAAGGCCATGGCGCAGCCCGCTGTGGCCAGCAGGCGCACATCCTCGGCAAAGGTGCGCGGATAAGCCGCGTAGTCCTTGGGATCATTGAACTGCAGCGGATTCACGAACACCGACACGATGGCTAGATCGTTCTCGCGTGCCGCGCGCCGCACGAGATCCAGATGCCCTTCATGCAACGCGCCCATGGTCGGCACGAAACCGATGCGCAAGCCGCAGGCGCGTTGTTCATACAACCAAGCACGAGCCTCGGCCACGCTTTCGAAAGCGAGCGTCATGGCAGTTGTTCCTGTGCCCGTACGTGTGCGGCGAGTTGCGCCACAGTGCGGCCGCTACGCGGATCCACCAAGTCCGGCGCAATGTGCGCCAACGGCTCCAGCACAAACAAGCGCTCGGTCCAGCGCGGGTGCGGCAAGGTCAAGCGTGCGTCGTCGTACTGCAGATCACCGCACACGATCAAGTCCAGATCCAAGGTCCGCGGACCGTGACGCTCTTCACGCGTGCGATCGCGCCCACGCTCCTGCTCAATCGCCAGCAACAGATCCAGCAGCGCATGCGCCTCCAAAGTGGTGTCCACAAGACAAGCGCCATTCAAGTACGCGCCTTGGCCCAGCGGACCACCGACAGGTGCTGTCTCGTACCACGTGGACACGGCCAGCACGCGCACCTCGGCCGCAGCACGCAAACGCTCCATGGCATAGGTCAAGTGCGCTTGACGGTCGCCCACATTCGAGCCTAAAGCAATCGCCGCCTGCCTGCGCACCACCAGCATGACGGCCTCAGCCTGCGTGGTCCGTAGGACTCAACGGTCCGGCGCCTGCGACCTTGCGCTTGGCAGCGCCAGCCAAGCCGAACACCGCGTACCCGATGAACACGCAGAACACCGCGGGCACCGGCATGGTCCACAAGAGGATGGCCACGATCGCCACGCCTACAAGGGTGAAGAACTGCCCCCGCTCGGTCAGCGCGGACATCATGTGGCGATAGCGCACGCGCGACACCATCAAGAGACCGAACACCACGAGCATGGCCAACAACACGGGCAGCATCCACCCCAAGGCCGCGCTGTCGCGCAGGGACGGAGCCAAGCTCAACAGCGCCCCAAACGGCGTGCGCATCCCATCGGCGTGCTCCAAACTCGGGGCGCGCAAGGCGAGGTACAGCAGAATGGACGCGGCGACGGCTCCCGCAGCAGCCGGCGAAGGCAGTCCTTTGAAGTGCCGGTGCGCCTCGGGATCAGGATCGTTCTCCAGGTTGAAGCGCGCCAAGCGGAGAATGGCCATGGTCGTGTACAGCACCGCGCACACGAAGGTCACGCGATGATGGATCGGCAGCCCGACCAGATCGCTTTCGTGCTCGACCAGCACCTTGACCAAGATGGCCGGAGCCAAGCCGAAAGACAGCAGATCGCTGAAGCTGTCCAGCTGAGCCCCGAAGGCGCTGGACGCCCCCACCATGCGCGCCACCTTGCCGTCGAGTGCATCGAACAGCATGCCCAAGAACACCAGCCACGCGGCCTTGGACATCAAGCTGTAGAACAGCTCGGGCGAGGACTGCCCCGCTTGGATGGCGTCGATGGCGTAGCAGATCGCCAAAATGCCGCAGAAGGCATTCGCAAGGGTCAGCAGGTTCGGCAGGAGGTGGATCTTCTTCACGGCCGCGTGCGAGTCTAACGCCTCAGGCTTGCGGTTCCATCTCGCGTCCGGAACCCCTACCATCGGAGCCCATCATGAGCGCCATCGTCCACATCCACGGCCGCGAGATCCTCGACTCGCGCGGCAACCCCACCCTCGAAGTTGACATCGTTCTGGAATCCGGCGCCTCGGGCAGCGCCTGCGTGCCGTCCGGCGCCTCGACCGGTGCCTTCGAAGCCTGCGAGCTGCGCGATGGCGATGCGCGCTATGGCGGCAAAGGTGTGCGCAAGGCGGTCTCGCATGTAGACAACGAGATTGCGACGCACCTCGTGGGCTTGGAGGCCTCTGACCAAGCAGCCATTGACCGCGAACTCATCGAGCTCGATGGCACGCCGAACAAGTCGCGCTTGGGTGCGAATGCGATTCTAGGTGTTTCGTTGGCGACAGCGCATGCTGCCGCGGCCGAGAGTGGCCTGCCGCTCTATCGCTACCTCGGTGGTGCCGCGGCCCATGTGCTGCCGGCCCCCATGATGAATGTGCTCAACGGTGGCAAGCACGCCGACACCAATGTCGATGTGCAGGAGTTCATGGTCATGCCGATTGGCGCGTCGAGCTTCTCGGAAGGCTTGCGCCAGGGCGCGGAGATCTTCCACGCCTTGAAGAAGATCGCCAAGCAGAAGGGCCTGGCGACCGCGGTTGGCGATGAAGGCGGGATCGCGCCGAACCTGCCCTCGAACGCCGCGGCCATCGAGCTGTTGCTCGAAGCCGTGGACAAGGTGGGCTTGAAGGCGGGCAAAGATGTGCGCATCGCGTTGGATGCCGCCGCTTCTGAGTTCTTCCACAACGGCAAGTACACCATCGAAGGCAAGACTCTGAGCACCGACCAGATGGTGCAGTACTGGGTGGATCTGGCCGCGCGCTACCCCATCTGTTCCATCGAAGACGGCTTCGATCAAGAGGACTGGCAGGGCTGGAAGTCGTTGACGCAAGCCATCGGCTCCAAGTGCCAGTTGGTGGGCGATGACCTCTTCGTCACCAATGTCGAGCGCTTGGCGCGCGGCATTCGCGAAGGTGCGGCGAACGCGCTGCTGGTGAAGGTCAACCAGATCGGCACCTTGACGGAGACCTTGGCCGCCATCGCCATGGCGCACAACGCGGGCTTGCGCGCGGTGTCGTCCCACCGTTCGGGCGAGACGGAAGACACGACGATCGCCGACTTGGCGGTGGCGACCAACTGCGGCCAGATCAAGACCGGCGCGCCGTGCCGCACCGACCGTGTCGCCAAGTACAACCGCCTGCTGCGCATCGAGGAGGAGCTCGGAGCGCATGCGGTCTACGGGCGTACGAAGAGTGGCCCAGTAGGCGCCTGAGACTCGGCGCAAATCTGGTGCGGTGGACTCTTGAGTCTGCCGCGCCGGATGTGCATCTTGCAGGCAGGCATGGACGACGTCACGACGAGTAGCGCAGCTCCCGCAGAGGCGACCAGCTCCACCCCGGTGCATCCGATGCGCGAGGGCTGGAAGCGCGTAGCCTATTGGGCGCCGGTGTGGATCCCGATGGTGCTCTTTGCGCATGTGGCGTGGCGCGGCTTGCGTCCGTCGTTGTCAGAGGCCGAGCGCTTGGATGACGCAGCCGCCGTGTTGGCTGTGCGTGAGGAAGCCGCCCGTTCGGAGAGCGCACTGGTCAAGGCGCATCTCGATGCGCGCCATGACGAGATCTATTTGGAGCGGCAGCGTCGCTTGCGCGCGCAGTATCGGCCACAAGACTTGGACACTGCGGTAAGCGCTAGCGCAGCGCGTTGAGCGCGTACGTTGGTACCGCACTGCCTCGCACCTCGCTTGCAGGCTGGCTGGCTCGCTTGCCTGTTGGCAGGAACGCCGATCAACGACACAACGCCGTTAGGCTTTGCCAACGTTGCAACTGCTTTGCAGCGCGGTGACTCCACCACAGCCTGCGACCTGTTGTTGGCACGCCTAGCGCAGGGTGGTGAAGTAGATTTGACACGCGGACACTCCGCCGCTGCACAGGTAGTCGCGGCCGAATGGCTGGCCCAATGGCCGGCAGACGCGCGCGCCGTGTGGGCTGAACGTGCCCAAGCCGCCGCAGCCATGCGCGTCGCCAGCGCCGGTCAGGCAGTGAGCGCGTGGAGCGCAATCGAACAGCTGTATCCAGC
>CAIKQM010000479.1 GCA_903829565.1 uncultured Planctomycetota bacterium | reverse complement strand
CGTCACGGTAGCCACCGCAACCACACTCGATGCGGTCTTGCCGACCAGCGCAGGCTACCTGTGCTTTGGCGATGGAAGCCGTACACCATGCCCATGTAGCAACGACAGTCAGGTTGGCGCGCAGGAAGGCTGCCTGAGCTCCCTCGGCGTGGGTGCGCGCTTGCGCGCCACGGGCAATGCACGCATGAGTGCGGACAGCTTCGTCCTCTCCGGCAGCCAGATGCCCAACAGCAGTGCGTTGTACTTCCAAGGCACTCTTGCCTCCGCCTCCGGTGCTGGCAGTGCTTTCGGTGACGGCCTCCTGTGCGCAGCTGGAACGGTCGTGCGCCTTGGTGCACGCACCAATACGGGCAACGCATCCCAGTACCCGCGGGTGGGAGATCAACCGCTCTCGCAAAAGGGCCAAGTCACTGCAGGAGCATCACGCGTCTACCAGGTTTGGTACCGCAACGCAGTGCCCTACTGCACGGCTAGCACATTCAACCTCAGCAACGCAGTCCAAGTTGTCTGGGCACCTTGATAGGTCAAGGACCGCATCAACGCCTGTGAAACCGCACGAATACAAGCTCTCGGTACGCGCACTACTGCTCGTCGCTCTTGCGACGAGCTGTGGTCGTTTGTCAAGTGATCCTGACGCTCCATTGCCGCCGAGGCCTTTGGATCCCTTGCCTGGTTCCCATGCCACGCTGGGACTTGTATCGGCAGCTGGTGGTGCCGGCAGTGTCGCTGTTCAGTGGCGTGTGCCCCAAGATCTGGAGCTCCTACCTGCACGCCTTGGCGTGTTTGTTTCGAACGACCCTGATGCGTTGCAGAACGCCGAACCCTTCGAAGTGGACGAGGCCAGCGGACAAGCACGCTTCGGTGGCCTGCCCGCGGACAGCCTGTTGTATGCACGACTGGCAGCACGCGACGACAGCGGGGCCAGTTGGACCGAATTGGGTGCGACCCTCGCGTTCCATACAGGCGAGCCGCTGTATGTAGATCCGCTCACCACACTCGCCACAGGCGATGGCCTCACACCAGAGACGCCCTTTCAAGACATCACCCTGGCGCTGATCTTCGCGCCCGTGCTGGGCAAGAGCGTGATCTGGGTGGCTGAAGGCAGTCAATCCGTCGCCCAGCTTCCGCTGGTGACGGGGCTGCACATGGTGGGAGGATTCACCAACAGCTTCACACTCGCCGAGCGTGACACAGAGGTACACCCCACGCGCTTGCTAGCGATTGATGACCCAGGTACTCCGAACGATCCCGCGCTGGTGGTTCTTGGCCCTGGTGCAGTGGGCGTGCCGGCGACGCTGGATGGCTTTGTTTTGGAAGGCCTCGCCAGCACAACGGTCGGACTCGACTCATCGGGCCATCAGTACCAAGCACGCGATGTGCACATTACTGGCTGTGTGCGTGGCTTCCGCTTGCGCTCGTTGCCCACGGACAATGAGACCGAGATCGTGGTGACGGGCTGTTCAGCTCGCAATGCCGTCAACGAAGGTCTGTCTGTGGATGGCTCGTTCGATCTGCTGGTGGAAGCCAGTGATTTTGACAACAACGGAGCAGAAGGTGCGGCCATCGGCAAGTTGTATGCATCCTCGGCCCGCTCGGTAGCGTTGCGTGTGCGCGGCTGCCGCTTCACGCGCAACGGCCAAGAAGGACTCGACATCCAACTGGGCGTACCAACTGGCGCAGTCGCACCCGGCGGTCGCTTTGTAGTGGAGTTGGAAGAGTCCGATTTCCTTGACAACCAACTTGACGGTGTGCGCGTAGACCTTGACTACGAAACAGCCCCGGAGTGGAGCGCGCGGATCGTGGCGCGCGGACTCTCGGCTCATACAAACGGTCTAGCTGGCGTGCACTTTGACTTGGATGCGAATTCCAGTGCATTGGCCCACCGGCTGGCCTGCCGCGCGAATGGAGGCGATGGCTTCCTGGTCACATCCGAAAGCTGGAGTGGCATTGCGACCCTCTCTTCCAGCGCGCTGTGGGGCAATCTGGGTGCAGGTGCGCGTGCGACCTTTGGCAATGTAGCGCTGGTCGCATCGCACTGTGCATTCGCAGGCAATGTGCAAGGTGGCTTTGTTGCCGACACCTCGCGCTCGGTGGCCTTGAACTGTGCCGCCGACAGCCAGAGCAATCCATGGTCAGGAGTGAACGCGGTTGCGAGCCTTAGCGCCACGGGCCACGAACCCGCATGGTTTGCCCATGCACCATTGGAGTACGCCACCGTCATCTCCATCAACGCTGCGTCCTTACAGACAGAGACAGCTTCCAATGCAGGTGCAGGCAGCACCATGGAAGTTGGTGACGATGGTGAAGCTCGGCTGGTTGTCTCCGCAGCCGGTCCTGTGCTTGCCCTCGATCCTGCACCTGCGGCGCAAAGCACGCCAGTGCGCGCATGGTTCTGGGCCGACAGCAATGTCACGGAAGACTGGCGTGCTGCACCTGCCGGCGAGCTCCAGGGCTCGGGGTGGACTGGACCTGATACCCAAGCTCAAGACTGTGGTCCGTTCGGTGCGCCGCAAGGTGGGGTGCCGGGCCGTGATGAACCGGTACCGCCCACGCTGTTCTACTTGGCGAGTGCCACTCCCTCGATCGCGGGCAGCATTCCTGCGGCGGCAGACTTCGTTCTGGAGTTTGCTGGAGGTGCACCCGATCGCACCACGCTGGCGCAAGGCCTGGTCGTGCG
>CAIKQM010000478.1 GCA_903829565.1 uncultured Planctomycetota bacterium | reverse complement strand
ACCGCAGGGAAGAACATCGGCAACGCAGCCGAGGCCATGATGTGTTCGACGGTGAGCGTGGACGGGATGCAGACGCGATGGGCGCGTTCCCACGGCTCGACATTGTGGCCTTGCACCCATGTGATCGACTCACCCGTCGAGTACGAAGCCGTCGTGAGCGCCACGGCTGTCAAACGGCCTTGCGCAATGTTCGGCCCCACACGCTCGAGCACGCCGCCTTCGCCGCCCACGAGTGTTTGCATCAGCTCACGCAATGGAGCCGTGTCAACGAAGCCTTGCGCAGTGCTGGCGCGTCGCGCACCACCGGAAACGAGCTTCAGTCCCGTGCGCAACACCCGTCCGGAGAGCGACCACGCATCGAC
This sequence comes from uncultured Planctomycetota bacterium, assembly GCA_903829565.1. Classification (GTDB taxonomy): domain Bacteria; phylum Planctomycetota; class UBA1135; order UBA1135; genus SXXH01. Next base: position 3,268 of record CAIKQM010000478.1, on the reverse strand, counting down.
GCGGAAGATGCGGTCCACGGTCAGCGAGCGCCACAGCTCGGTCAGTTCGTCCATGGTCGTGCCGAACGCATCGACACTGGACGACATCCACGCGGCGTTGATGGCACCTGCCGAGACGCCGGTGATGATCGGGACCTCGAGGTGGGGATGACGGCGCGCGATCGCCAGCAACAGACCCGCTTGGTAGGCAGCCCGGGCACCACCACCACTCATCACCACAGCGAATCCGGACCCTTGGGGCATGACTCACGAGAGTACAGGAGTGGAGTTGCGGCTACCATCTTTCGCCCCATGGAAGCCCCGATCGTGGAAACCTCCGGCGCGCCGGAACCGTTGCGCGAGAACCACTGTCCGCTGTGCGGCGCGTGCGGGCATGCGTTGCGCTTGGTGCTACCTGACAAGCGGACTGGACAAGAGCGCGCGGCCGCAGGTTGGCCGTTGATGCGTTGCAACTACTGCAACTTGCTGTTTCTGGCGCAGCGGCCGCCGTGGAGTGGCAGTGCCGAACCCGCCAACCAGTGTGCGGAGGATCTCGGTGACGTGCAGGCCGTGCAAGCTGCTGGTGGTGCGACGCCACAGGTCGTGGTGGCTTTCGGGGCAGGGGATGGGCGCGAGCTGGAGGTGTGGCGTGCCCAGTACCCGCAGGCACGCTTGATCGGACTGGATCGCGAGCCGAGTTGCAGAGACGCGCTTGTTGCCCGCGGGTTGGAAGCTGTGTCGGCACGCATGGAGGACGCGGCGACAGCTTGCGCGGATCTGGTGGGTCAATGTGATGTTGTTTTGTGCGTCGATGCGTTGGATGAGGCCGATGACCCGCGCGCTGCGTTGCAAGCGGCGCGCACTCTGCTGAAGACGGGCGGCTTTCTCGTGGTGCGTGGCATCGATGCAGGCGGTGCACAAGAGCGCCGTTTCCGCGCGGGCGCATGGCATGCCTATGCAGCACCCATGCGCGCTTACTACTACAACCCATTCAACTTGGCGCGTTTGGTGGGTAGCGAGGGCTTTGAGAAAGTCTCGGTCGACGCCCTGCCTGATGCGCGCGGTTGGATTCGTTCGTGGCGTACCGCTTTGGCGTCACAGGGCGCCGACGCCGGCGTGTTGGCGTGGTTCCGCGAGGATCAAGCCTTGTTGCGCTGGTGGTATACGCGCAAAGACCGTCGTGCGGCGCGCCAAGGAGGACGTACGACGCGCATGCGCTTGGTGTCACGTGCGCGCGCGGACGACCAGCGCGTCGAAGGCAATGCCTTTGCACCCAAAGCCGCACCCAAGCCCGCGCGTTAGCAGCTTGTCTTAAACTTTTGACAGCTGCAGCGACATGTGGCGGTCGCTGTCGATGCTGATTTCTGCGGCAGCCAGCCCACACTCGTCGGCCAGACTGCGCAGCTCAAACGGGGTGAACGCAGCACAGAGCGACGCACGGAACAGCTCCTGCTGCTCGGCCGTACCGCCACCGGCGTGCAGCGCCACCAGCTCGGCGACGCGCCCGTGCGACCAAGGTCGCATCAAGTCCCGGATCAGCAACACACCGCCCGGATTCAAGACGCGTGCCGCTTCGCGCAAAAAGGCACGCGGATCAGGGATGTGGTGCAAGATCGTGTTGCTGCACACTGTGTCAAAACTGTTGGACGCAAACGGCAGGCCCTTTGCATCACAGCGTTGGAATGCCAGCCGAGCGGCATGCGCGGAAGCATGACGCTTGGCTTCTGCGTAGCGCAGCATGTGATCTGCCAAATCCACACCCACCACATGAACATCCGGCAATGTGTCGCACAGCAACACAGGGATGTGCCCGGGGCCGCAGCCAATGTCCAACACACGGCCATGGGCACCTAACTCGACCAAGCGCCGCACAAAGGCAGTATTCGGTGTCGAGTGGTCCATGGCGTCATAGCTGGAGGCCTCTTCGGCCGTGTCCATCACTTCGGGTTCGAGTACGCGTGTGATCATGTGCTGTGTGTCTCAGGTCTCTCTTCAGCGACGTACAAAACCGTGCCCATCCAAAGCCCACTGGGCGTTGAACCAACCCGCAGCCAGGACGCCACCATCGCCGCGCGTGTGCACGCTGTCATCCCACACCGCATAGTCGGGGTAGCCCACACCGGACACGAAGGGCGCGAGATTGTTGCCCGCGCGCAGTCCTTTCACACCGGTGTCGCCAAAGCCAGCGGCCAACGCCTGCACGGGTTTGCCTGCAGCAACCAGCGTGCAAGGCCGCACGAAGATTGCGCCCAGATCGTCGCCTTCCCAAGTCTTGTCGCCGAGACGAATGGCCCCGCGCTGCACCAAGAGTGGTGACTCGGCAAAGACGCGCGACCAGGCACGATTGGTGTCCGCGTTGCCATAGAGAATCAGGTTGCGTCCAGCGTACTTGGCTTCTTGAGCAGCCAACACGCTGTCACTGACGATCTCACAAGTGCCATTGCCGCGATACCACCACACTTGCTGGTCATAGCGTGCGCGCGCGGCCAACTCGGTAGTCTCGACTGCCGTGCCTGCGGTGCCGACCACGAGCACAAAAGCGCGATCAAAGGCGCGTTTGAAAGGACCAGACAGATCGGGTGTCTTCTCCGCGGCAGTTGTATCGGCCTCTGCATCGACTGCACGCCACATGCCGTCGAAGCGCGCGTAGTGGCGTGTGTGCAGTGCCAAGATGGTTTGACCATCAACAGTCAAGGCGCCGTTCCACCCCGGCAACAACCCACCCAAGCGCAGACGACGCACATTCGTCGTGGTGATGCTCAAGGCCCCAGCGTCATCGACACGGGCCTCTACATGGAAGGGCAGTCCATAGCGCTCAAGCTGGCGCACTTCGATCCATTCGTGCGTGGAGTCCACACTCGGGTCTACGCCTTGCCAGTGCAGACGACGCGGCGGCTCACGCCGGTCTTGCGCCGCGAAAAGCTCAAAAATTTCCGGCCAATCAACGCAATCCGCCCCTTGCGCTTGGTCGCCATCCCACCAGTGCCCGGCACCTTCCTGCAGGTGCACACGCGGTGCTGCGCCTGCTGCCGTCAAGGCGTCGATCATCGTCTGCGCTTCGGACACGGGCACATTGTCATCGGCGGTGCCATGCAGGATGTAGGTCGGTACCTGTGTCAAGTTCTCTAGCAGCGCCAGCGTCTGCGATGCGCCGTCTGCCGCGTGCCACAGCGCACGCAGCTCGCCTTGCGGGCGCGCAGGATAGCTGTCAAAGCTGACCCAACCAGCGCTGGGCGCAAGCCCCAAGAAACGATCCGGGTCAGTCGCGCCCAAGTGCCACGTTCCATGT
>CAIKQM010000477.1 GCA_903829565.1 uncultured Planctomycetota bacterium | reverse complement strand
TCGAGCAACTGCGCAAAGAGCGCGGTGCGCGCACGATCCGCGGTCCATTCGACCTCCGGCTCACTCGGGAGCACGCGCCCAAGGAACTCGTAGAAGCCGCCCCATGCTTCAAAGCGCTTACCTTCGGCGCGGAAGGTGGCGGCCGCATCAAAGGGATCCTCGTGCCCATAGCGCGGCAACTGTGCGCTCCACTGAGCGAGAGTCGTGGCACCGTCTTCTAGTTGCAAGGGCAACGCACCATGCTGCGTGCTCAGTGCTTGGGCCAGAGACGCGGCGTACACATGAGCTCCAGCTTTGTGTGCCACGAAGGCCAAGCGAGCGAGCGCCTCCGCTTCCTTGGGGCTGCAAGCGCTCGCAGTCAATTGCGGCGGCAAGCCCGCCAAGGTCATCTGTGCTGCGCGACGCAGGTCTCCGTTGCGCGCCGCAATGACCAAGATGCGATCGGCTGCGTCTGCCGCAGCTTCGGTGCCCGGCCATTGGCGCGCCAAACGCTCGACGGCTTCGATGTCGGCGCTCGCATCCAAGTTCTCCAAGGCGCTGCGCGCTTCGCGCTCAAACGCGTCAAAGCCGGTGCGCCGGCCAGCCGCTTGCATGAGCGCGATCCGCGCTGCGCACAAGTCTTGGATACGCGATCCAGCCAGCGCTTCCTCGCCGTGGGTAGCGGCCAAGTCATAGAGCAAGCGATAGCAGTTGGCGTCCAAGCGCAAGGCTTCGGCCACACGCAGTTGCTCCAGACGCGCGTAGAGCCGCGTGCTCAACTCCGTGGCGGTTTCGGCTTCCTCGGCCGTGGGTTCGATCAGCGCTTCGGCTTCGCGAGCCAGCACATCGACATAGACCGGTTCGGCGGCAGCGGGACTGGCGCCGGGCTCTTCGAAGCGCACGCGCACCGTACCACCACTCTGCGCCAGTGCCTGCAAGACTTCGCTGGGGTCCGTGCGCATGCGACGGCGCAGCTCCAACTCTTCCAACAAGGTCCAGCGGATCTCCTCGCCCTCCAGAGCCAGAGCGCGCGCACGATGCAGCAGTTCGACGGCACGATCGGGTTGCGCCAGTGCCGCATGCACACGAGCTTCGCCGCGCAACAGGCGGTGCAAACGACCACGCAACGCTGCCTGACGATCGGATGGCAACGACTCCAACAGCTCGCGTGCTTCTTCGAACAGCGCGCGCGCTTGTTCGTTGCGTCCTAGCTTGGACAAAGCTTCGGCGCGTCCATCGAGCAACTGCGCCAAGTCCAAAGCGCGTTCGGCCCGTTCGGTGTCCGAGCTGCTTGCTGCCATCAAGGCCGTGCGCGCACGAGCGACCAACGCATCCCAATCGAAAATAGTCTGCACATGCGTGTGCGAGACCACGACCAATGCACCGGCCAGTGGCAACACATTGCCTGCAGCTTGGCGATCCGGCCATGCGGCCGCGAGCAACGTTTCACCCGTGGCCAGATCGAGCTCTACGCGGCCTTCTCGCAGCGGCCAGACCACGCGACCACGCGCCAGAGACGCACGGCCTGTGAAGGGGTCTTCCTCTTCCTCTGGTTCGCGGCGCCAACGCAAACGCATGGGGCCGCGCACGGACACACCTTGCGGTGCATCCATCGCAGCCAGCATCTCACCACCGAGCACAATCGTGGTGCGGTCCGCACCCACGAGCACGTTGAGCTGGCTCATGGCGCCCGCTGCACGATTGATGGTGGCGTGCGCCAGGCTCCACAACAGCGCACCGCTCTCGAGATCCACGGCCACTAGCTCGCGCGAGTCGAAGGGAGTGGCCAACACGCAACCATCTGCGATGACCGGCGGTGCGTTACGCCATTGCGTGCGGAAGGCCGGCGCGCGGAAGTCCTGCGTGCGCGGCAGTTCGATGCGTTCGTACAGCGTTTCCCACAGGATCTCGCCGGTATGCAGATCCAACGCTGCGATGGCACCCAGCTGCGTGAGCGCAATCACCTTGCCATCGTGCACCACCAAGGGACACGCGCTGAACTCATGTTCGGCGCGGCCGAACATGTTGAGCTCGCGTTGACCGCTGACCAGATTGGTAGACCAAAGTGTCGAACCGTCACGCGCATCGACGCACACCACGTGGTAGTCGATGCGTCCTTGCATGCGCACCACCGGCACCAGCACACGATGACCGATGGCCACGGGCGGAGCCGCCACCGAACCACGCTCGACCAAGCTGCCGCTCTCACCGTCCCACCCCGGCGCGGGCTCATGACTCCACAGCGGGCGCCCTGTGGCAAGCTCATACCCAAACAGCCGCCGCTCGGGCAGTGGGGTCGTGATGTTGATGTTGTTGAACTTCTGCTGCGGCAAGCGCGTGTAGGGCAACTGCAGCGGAGCCACGGCCACGCCGTTCGCGACGCAGGCCCCCAGCATCAAGTTCTGACGGTCCACTCCGAGGAAACAATCCTCGCGACGCTTGGGTGAGAGCGCTTCCCAACCGCGCGTTTCCTTGGAGTCCCAGAGCACGTCGCCAGTCCACGACGACAAGGCCAGCAAACGCAGCCCCGTGTTGATCAGCAAGCTGTCGCCAGCGACTGTCGGCCACAGGGCATCGTTGCGCGTGGCGCGTACCAGCGGATCACTTTGTGCTGAAGCGATGCGGCGTGCAGCACCTGCGCCACCTGCATCGGCGCTAGGTGTAGGACCGAGCGCCTTGCCTTCGCCTACCAAAGCCGCACCGCGTGCGGGCCAATCGTCATCGGTGTAGGCGCCGAGCCATGTGATGATCACTGCACAACGCGCTTGCAAACCGGCTTGGCTCTCAGCCATTTGGCTAGCG
>CAIKQM010000476.1 GCA_903829565.1 uncultured Planctomycetota bacterium | reverse complement strand
GGTCCCGCAGGACCCCGGCACCACGCTGTCCGTCGGTTCGAGCTCGTGGCTCAACACCATCTCGCTCAGGAAAAACCACGGACCAAAGCGCGGGTGCAGCAGATTCGCCGCCTTCGACGCGAAGCCAATCCCGCCTTTGGCTGCGTGCGACCGCTCCAGCAGGGGACCGGCGTCCACAATGCGCCGCTGTGGACCGCTGATCCCGGCGCGGGCCAAGCGGTTCGTGAACTTGCGCAGTTTGTGCCCCACGACATTGTGGTAGTCGCGCCCCGCGGCGTAGCGCGCCACACGGCCTCCGCCCGGCAGCTCGATGGCCGCCCGCGAATGCGCCATGCCCAGCACCACGATCGACCCGCGTTCGTGCTTGAGTACCTTGCGCGGGTCCGCGATGCGCTCGGCATCGCGCTGTAGCCAGTCCATCGACCCGTGGTAGCCCTTTTGCAGCCACGCCTGGAACCGGTCCGCGTCCGGCGGGGGCGCCAAGGGCGCGATGCCGCATAGGTCAAAGCCCAACTCGTGGGCGATTTCGTAGACGATGTGGTGCTGGCTCACGCTGGACAGCAGTGTGGGGCAACTTGGGCCATGCAAGCAAGTCCAACACCCACCGAAGGTTGCGGCGACGGCAAGAGATTCTTCAATTCTCTGCAAAGGCTATTCGTTACCGGTCGCCGGAGCGGCTCTAGAATCGGTTTACAGGTCATCCACCCTCGACCTCCCAGCCTAGACACCCTCTCAGGTTGGCTCTCTGCTCTGCGCTACCCCACCACCAGCAGCAGGTCCATGCAGGCGCATCACGCCACCCACCACCAGCCCCAAACGGGAGCGGCTTACCGCGCCCGCTTGAGGGATCGTATCGCCGAACTGGGCGAGGAGTTGGGTGGTGACAGTCAGGTCCAGCTCCAGACTTTGGTGGCGGATGAGTCGCGCGATGGCGAGCTGCTGCGCGATGCGGTTTCCACCGCCCTCATGGAGCGCTTCCGCTTGCAGGGCGGGCGCGGTGCCTTCGGTCTGCTGTATGAGCTGAACGCCCAGCACTTGCTGGTGCAGGTGGCCGCTCGCTTGCGCCGTTATGGCTGCAAGAGCGACCCGCTCGATGTGCTGCAAGAGGTGTACTTCAACATCTACCGTTATCCGCATCGCTTTGATGCCGCACGCGACGATGCCTTCCGCGTGTGGTCGGCCATGATCGTGCGCAACACCGTGCTCAAGCACTTGCGCTCGGTCTCGCGTCGCAACCGCGGCGAAGTGGCGATTGAGGATCTCGCGGGCGAGGTCGAAGTGCGCGGCGCAGGTCCCTTGGCCAGCGTCGTGGAGAACGAGAGTCAAGGCGAGTGCACGCGCGTGTACTTGACCTACTTGCAGATGTACTTGGCCTTCTACGCGATGCTGTCCGAGCGCGAACGGCGCGCGCTGCAGCTGGTGGAAGTGGACGAGTGCAGCTACCGCCATGCTGCTGATGAGCTGGGCATCAAGCTGGAGAACTTGAAGATGGTCGTGTTCCGCGCACGTCGCAAGATTCACCGCTCGATGCGGCGCGTGTTTGATGGTCTGCACCCTGATTGCCGACCGGCGCGCTACGACCGTTTATTGGATGCTGACTCCACGAGAGAGGAGGACTGAAAGCCATGCACGGTAGTGATTTCGATGCTAACGACTTCGACGCTCACGACGATGAGGCCTACGGTGCCGGTCCGTGTGCGTCGTTCCAAGTGGATCTGTCCTGTTTGCTTGACGGCGAGCTGGATGAGTCCGCGGCCGGTCGCGCCATGGTGCACATGGAAGCCTGCGAGCTCTGCCGCGGCTTCGTGGAGGACGCGCGTGCGCACATGCGCTTGCACCGTGAGCTGCACGACGAAAAGCGCCTCTTTGCCCGCCTTTCGACGCTGGTAGGTGGTGACTGGGCGCGCGAAGCAGCCAAGGCGGCCGAGTCCGTCGACTTGGTGCATTCCCTCGCGACGATCTTCTATCGCCTTGGCAAAGCGTATGTGACGGCTGCCATCGATCCGGGCTTCCGCGAGCGCATCTTCGAAGCTGTGGTGCCGATCGCGGTGACCCAAGTGGAAGGCCGTGGCTTCGTGGACGGCGTGCTGCGCGGTGGACGCGCTGGCACTACGCGTGAGCTGTCGCAGTCCACGCGCTTGGATTGGAATCGTGCGCGCTCGATGCTGAACGGGCGCTTGGAGCGCTTGGAATCGCCGCTCGAGAAGGGGCGGCGTTTGCTGGAAGAAGCTCTAGCCTGCGATGCTTCGCACGAAGAGGCTCAGCTCTGGCTGGCGTTCTTGCATGCGCACGAAGGCAAGCGTTTGGTCGCTGCCGAAGAGTACCGTCGCGTGTTCGACACAGCGGTCTTGGATGCCAATCGCGGTCACGCGATGGTGCAGCTCGGTCGCTTGCATTCGACGGAAGAGAACTGGCGCGCGGCGATCGCTTGCTGGCGCTGGGTCACGATCAGCGGCCTGGCCGATGCGGATGATCGCTTCTGGGTCGCTCGGTTCAATCTGGGTATGGTTCACGCGCTAACCGGCAACCAAGCGCGCTCCCTGAGCTATTTCCGTGCGTTGCTCGACCGCCACCCGGCACGCTCCGCTGAGGTGGCTCAGATGTTCGCGCGTTCACCCAAGTTGCGCGCGGCCATCGACGAGCGGCCCGGCTTCCCCGAAGCACTTGTATCCACCTGTCCTGAACTGTTTGCAGCAGATCACCATGATGCTCCCTGATCACAACCTGAAGACCGTTCTCAGCCAGTGCACCACGCGCACATGCTGCATGCGTGTAGCGGGAACTGCGCTCCTTGCGGCAGTCGTGATGGCTCCGGCATTGCTTGCTGGTAGCGCTACTACAGGCCTTAGCGGAGACGCAGGTACTTCTGGTGGTGTCACCAGCAGCGGCGGTTTCTCCGCCGGTGGCGGAGATGAGACGGTC
>CAIKQM010000475.1 GCA_903829565.1 uncultured Planctomycetota bacterium | reverse complement strand
GTCGCAGAATCCGCTGCATGTGAATGACGAAGGTGGCACGCGCGTGTTCTTGCGCGACGAATGGGGCGAGCTGCACGACTTCAAGTTCGAGCACGGCAGCCTGGGCCCCCAAGAGGAAGCCCCCTTCGTGCCGCGCCAGCTGATCGTGGGGCGCGCGGTGCTGGTGTTCTGGCCCTTGGGCCCGTTCGCGGGCGACTGGCGCATTTGGCGCCTGCAGTGGGCACGCTGAACGCCGGCGAAGCTCCCCTCCCCAAGTCGCGCTAGAGACCGTACTTGGGCGCAGATGGGGTTCCAATTGGCTAATTCCTGACGCTTGGCTCTTGACGCTTGTCCACAGAGCCTCTTGTGGAACGCGCATACAGCTCTACGCACCTCTGCTGAGAGGGATTTGACCCCGCGCGTCCAATAAGAAACGGTCAAGCCCTGTCAAGCGCGTGGACAAACCCCTACGAGGCAATAGGTTAGAGCGGAGCATTTTTGCGCTCTCCAAAATGCGAATCAGGAGTTCGCGTTTCCGAGACCGCGGACCACCCCGCGCCAAGGGGCCGAGAATGGGCTTTTCCACGAGTTATCCACATACCCTCTAGGGCCCCGGCCTACGCAACAGAGCGAACGGGGCCGCGCACTCAAGCCTCGCAATGGGCTGGAGCACCTTTTAGAACTACTCCCGTGCCGTTGCTGCCCACACCTGAACCCGGTCAACTCCTGCTGGAAACGCAGGGACTCGTCAAGGCCTACAAGAAGCGCCGCGTGGTCGACGGCGTGGGCTTCCGGGTGCGCGCCGGCGAGATTGTGGGCCTCTTGGGCCCCAACGGTGCTGGCAAGACCACCAGCTTCCGCATGACGGTGGGGCTGGTCATCCCCGACGCGGGCAAGGTGCTGCTGAACGGCATCGACGCGGCCAAGATGCCCATGTACCAGCGCGCGCGCCACGGCATGGGGTACCTGCCGCAAGAGCCGAGCATCTTCCGCGGCATGAGCGTGGTCGACAACCTGCTGGCGGTGCTGGAAGCGATGCCGTTCACGCGCGTCGAACGCAAGCACGAGGCAGCGCGCCTGCTGGACGAGCTGGAACTGGGCCACTTGGCCGACAACTTGGCCGAGACGCTTTCAGGCGGCGAACGCCGGCGTTTGGAGATGTGCCGCGCTCTGGCCACGCGACCGACGATCCTGCTGCTCGATGAGCCGTTCGCAGGCGTGGATCCGATCAATGTGCAAGAGATCCAAGCCTTGGTGCGCCGCATGCGCGACAAGAACTTGGGCATCTTGATCACGGACCACAACTGGCGCGAAACACTGCAACTGACGGATCGCGCCTACATGATTCACGCCGGCAAGCTGCTGCGCGAAGGCACTTCGGCCGAGATCATCGCCGATCCGCGCGTGCGCGAGGTCTACCTCGGCAATGCGGCGGATGTGCCTGTGGCCTGAGTCGACCTACGGCCTAAGCTTTGCGGTCCGGCCCCCAGGCCTGGTCGAGGACCGCCCGAGCCTTGTCAGCATCGGCAGGCGCCACCAACACATCGACGCGCCGCACCATGCCGTGCGAGGCCCCCAGCTCGGCGCGATCAAAGTCAGGGCCATGCACCAAGCACGGCAAGCCCGCATCGGCCAACAACTGGCGCGCCATCTCTGCTTCCAAGGCCGTGACCGCCTTGGCAGCCGTTGCGTACTCCTCGCTGGGTCGCTTCATGCGGGCAGTCTGAAGTGAGCGGTTCGCCGCGTCCATCCGCAATCTGGCGCAAGCCTCCTACAGCCTAGGTTGCCGCCGCGCCGACCAAGCGGGTACCCTATCGGGCTACCAGATCCCCTCTATGAACATCGTTGCCGCCATCAAGCGTGTTCCCACTACCGAGGCCGTGGCCAAGGTCGGTGCGGATGGCAAGTCCCTCGACCAAACCGGCTGGCAGTACATGGCCTCGTTCTATGACGAGATCGCCGTGGAAGCCGCGTTGCAGGCCAAGGAGAAGCACGGTGGCACGGTGACCGTGCTGACCTTGGGGCCGTCGGATGCCAGCAAGGAGCTGCGCGAGTTCTTGGCGCGCGGCGCGGATGCGGCCACGATCCTCAAGGACGCTGATCCGGCGGCGCGCGATGCGCGCAGCACCGCAAAGGCGCTGTGCGCCAAGATTCAGGCCATGGGCGCGGACCTCGCGTTCTTTGGCAAGGTGGCGACGGACCGCGACAACGCGGCTGTCGGCGCGATGGTCGGCACCTACTTGGGTTGGGCCACGGTCACGGATGTGATTGGCCTGGACCTGACGCCGACCGGCGGCAAGGCACGGCGCGAAACCGAACACGGCGTCGAGACCGTCGAGTTCACGCTGCCGGCGGTGATCACCTGCAGCAAGGGCTTGTGCGAACCGCGTCGCTCGAACTTGAAGGGCATCATGGCTGCGAAGAGCAAGCCGATCCCGGAAGAG
>CAIKQM010000474.1 GCA_903829565.1 uncultured Planctomycetota bacterium | reverse complement strand
GGAATCCAACACGCTCAGCGTGGAGTCCGGCGTGGTCGAGACGCCGTTGTCCCACACGCGATGGCCACCGCACGAGCCCAAGTCCTCCAGCCGGTGGCTGGGCGCCGTGAGGGACGTGATCGCCGCCGCGAGCGTCGCGGGCGCGACCCCAGCCAAGCGCGCCATCCCCAACGCGATGAGCGCATTCTTGCGTTGGAACGTACCGGGCAGGCGCAGATCCTCCATGCGCCCCAGCACTTCGCTGAAGAGTCGGAACTCGCCACCGCGCAGGTTCAACCCACGATCCGTACTGGTCTCAAACCACGCATCGATGCGCTTGGTGTGCGGGCGCGTCCAACCGCGCGTGATCGGATCTTCCGCCGGCAACACAGCCCAGCCACCGGTCGCATCCACCAAGTCGAGGATGTGCTCCTTCGCCTGACCGTAGGCCTCGAGCGAGCCGTGCCGATCCAAGTGATCGGGCAGCACATTCACGCAGGTCACGGCTTCCACGCGCGGTGGCGTGCTGAGGTGCGCCAATTGTTGCGGCAAGTGCTCGAGCTGGTAACTCGAAAGTTCCAACACGACGCGTTCGTCCTCGTGCATGTCCTCGGCGCTTTCCACCAAAGAACGACCGATGTTGCCGCCCAGGTGCGCGCGACCAAAGCCCGCGGCCAACAACTGGTGCAGCATCGTGCTGGTCGAGCTCTTGCCTTGCGTGCCTGTGACGCAATACACGCGTGCTTGGCAGCGCTCCAAGAACAGCGCGGTCTCACTGGTGATCAAGCTGCCGCGCTGGCGCGCGTACTGCACCCAAGCGTTCTTCGGATCCACCGCCGGATTGACGACCACGGCCTCTGCGCCATCAAAATGCTCGGCCGCGTGGCCGCCCAAGCGCAACTCCATCGGCAGCCCATCCAGCATCGCAATCGCAGCTGCAAGATCCTGAGCGTTGCGCGTGTCGGTGATGGTCACTTGCGCTCCGGCTCGCGCCAAATAGCGCGCTGCAGCTGCACCTCCGCCAAAGAGGCCCAAACCCATGACCGTTACGCGACGGCCCTTCCAAGAGTGTGTCTGCATGGTGTGCGTCAAGGTGTAGGAGTCGTGGGCGGCACCGTCGAAGGGCGCGGCCCCGCGGGTTCGGCGCGGCGCAAGGATTCCGCACGCAGCAGCACGGCTTCCAAGTCGGGCGAAGAGATTTCGCCTTCCCGCACGGGTTGCAGTGCGCAGGTTTCAATGCGCACATCGCTCCAGCCGTAGGGGAAGATCACTTCGGTCAAGAGATCCGCAGGGAAATCCGCGTACCACGGCGGTTCGAGCTTCAGCACGCGCGCGTACGGCAGGTAGCCGGCCTTGTAGAGCGTGATGCGCCGCGTGCCGTACGAATCGAAGTTGGTCTCGTAGGGAGTCGTGCCTACGACTTGGTTGTCGAGGCGCACGATGGCGCCTTCAGGCTCGGAGCGAATGACGAGCTTGCGCTCTGCCGCGCACGAGGCACAGGCGAGTGCAGCGACTCCGCAAACAGCGAGTCGGAGAGCAACGGTAGCGGAAGCAGGGCGCACGCCGTCCGTTGTAGAACTCCCCACTTGCAGTAGCAAGGTTGGCGGAGAGAGAGGGATTCGAACCCTCGGTACCTTTGCAGGTACACCGCCTTAGCAAGGCGGCGCGATCGGCCACTCTGCCATCTCTCCGCGCAAGTGGGCCGAGGAGAATACCCGCCGACCGGCGCGCGGGGCAAGCCCCAGTCAGCGAGACCGGCCCTTTAGTAGGCCGTCGCGCGGGCTTGGACGAAGCTGAAAAAGAAGACCGCGTTGGGGTCGTGCGCCACGATTTGCAGCTCGGTTTGCATGCCGCGCACCGTGGCGGGCTTGATCTTGCCGGCCTTTTGCATGCTCGTGGCCCCCGACAGCAGCAGGTCCGTCCAAAACTGCAGGAATTCCGCGCGCTCGCCCGGGGTGCGGTTGTCGAGGTGGATCGGCCGCACATCGCACACGATGTCGCGGAACCCCACGGTTTGCAGCAAATTGCCGAGCTTGGCACCCACGAACGGGTCGCCCCCCAAGGCAATCTGGTGCTCGTTGAAGGCCTTCCAGTAGTCGAGCGTGTGCGGGCTGTACGGCTCGAGGAAGAAGGTCGCGTTGAGCACCTCGGTCACCACGATGGGCGACCCAGGGCGCAGCACGCGCCGCGCTTCGGACAACACGCTGGTGGGATCGGACACATGCTCCAAGATCCAGCACAGGAAGGCGGCGTCGAAACTATCAGCGTCGAAGCCGAGCTTGAGCGCATCGCCCACGTGCAGCTCCCAGCGGCGCTTGGCCCACGGCAGTCCGTGCAAGTGCTTGGACGCGCGCTCGAGATTGGTGCCCGAGGCATCGACACCCGTGATGTGCAGGTCCGGGAACCGACGCAGCAAGATGTCGGTCTGCGCGCCTACGCCGCAGCCGATTTCGAGCATGCGCCGCGAGCGTCGGAAGGGCAGCCCTTCATGCACGCGGTGCTCCAGAAAACGCGCTTGGTGGTAGAGACGGTCCTGCTCTTCGTGCGTGAAACCGTGCAAATACCCGGTGGTTTCGCGCTTGGTCTTGTTGGCCATGAGCTTCGCTACCTCTTAGAGCGCGTGCTCTTGCAGAGCTTTCAGCGGCACCACATCCAAAGTGGCTTCGTGTGTGGCCGCCAAGTCCACTTTGGGCGCGCAGCCTGCGACGTAGGCTTCGTACCAGCGCCCCGCACACAAGCACCATTGGTCGCCGGGCTTCAAGCCCGGAAAACCAAAGTGCGGGGCGGGCGTCGACAAGTCGTTGCCGCGTTGCTTGGAGAAGGCCAGAAACTCGGCCGTCACCTGTGCACACACCGTATGCACGCCATGGTCATCGGGCGCGGTGTCGCAACAGCCGTTGCGGAAAAACCCGGTCAGCGGTTCCTTGGAGCAGGTCTTCAAGTCGCCGCCCAACACATTGCGGCCGCGCATCTGCGCGTTATCGGGCTTTTGGATC
>CAIKQM010000473.1 GCA_903829565.1 uncultured Planctomycetota bacterium | reverse complement strand
GCAAAATCCGCTAAGTGCCTACATCGTCGACACTTAGATTGCATCCATCGTCTCTGGCGCGGCCCATTAGCTGCCAATCCGGCAGCATCGCGGCGAGGACCAAAAGCCCCCTGCCGAATCGGCAGGACGGCCTACTCCAAGCCGTACTCTTTGATCTTGCGGTAGAGGGTGCGTTCGCCGATCCCAAGGATCTTGGCCGTGCGCTCGCGGTTCTTGCCGCACAGTTCGAGGTTCACGCGGATCAGCTCGCGCTCCATGTCGACCAAGCTGCGCCCGGCCAGTTCGACGCCGGCGCTGGGAGCTTGGCCGCCACCACGCACGCTGTCCGGCAGGTCCTCCACGCCGATCACATCGCCGCGCGCAAGGAGCACCATGTTCTCGGCCACATTGCGCAACTCACGCACATTGCCGGGCCACTCGTAACGGTTCAGCACCGCGCGAGCTTCGGGCTGGATCGCGCGCACTGCGCGGCCATGGAGCTTGGCGAACTCCTGCACAAAGTGATCCAACAACAGCGTCAAGTCTCCTTTACGCTCGCGCAGCGGGGGCAAACGCAGTTCGACCACGCGCAAGCGATAGAGCAGGTCTTCGCGGAAGCGACCATCCTTGACCATCTCTTCCAAGTTGCGGTTGGTGGCCGACACCAAACGAATGTCGATCTTCTGGGCGGCGTTGCCACCCACAGGGACCACTTCGCGTGTCTCGAGCGCGCGCAACAACTTGGCTTGCGTAGCCAGTGGCATGTCACCCACTTCATCCAAGAAGAGCGTGCCGCCATCGGCGTACACCATGCGCCCTTCCTTGCTCGCGACGGCTCCGGTGAAGGCGCCCTTCACGTGACCGAAGAGCTCGCTCTCGATCAACCCCTCGGCCAAAGCCGCGCAGTTGACAGCCACGAAGTTCTTCTTGGCGCGAGGGCTGTTGGTGTGGATCGCACGCGCCACCAGTTCCTTGCCCGTGCCAGACTCGCCCAAGACCAGCACTGTGGCGGTGCTCGGTGCGACTTGACGCAGTACATCAAACACCTTTTGCATTTGGGGTGAACGGCCTACCAAGCCTTCCACTCCGTAGCGTTCATCCAAACGCTGCAACAACTCGGTGTTCACGCGGCGCAAGCGTGTCGACTCCACCGCACGCGACAAGCGTGCGCGCAACTCGGCCAAGTCCACTGGTTTGGACAAGTAGTCGGCCGCACCATGCCGCAGCGCATCGACAGCGGTCTTGACCGATTCATGGCCCGTGACCAGCAACACCGCGCAATCCGGCTGCAAACGCCCCGCAGCGCGCAGCACATCGATGCCCGTCTGACCAGGCATCACCAAGTCCGTCAGCACGGCCTCGAAACTGGACTCCGTCAGGCGCTCAATGCCCGCCTCAGCCGAGTTAGCCAGCGTGCAACGCCAGCCATCCATCTCCAACGCCTCGGAGAGCGACTCCGCGTGACCTTCATCGTCATCGACGACCAACACGCGGCCCTTGATCTCGGCTTCCCTTGCGCTCACGCGTCTTCCTTCTTGCCGTGGATTTCAACCAACAAGGGCAACACGATCGAGAAGCTCGTACCGCGGCCCTTCTCGGACAGTACGGCGATGCGGCCATTGTGCTGTTCGACAATGCGGCGCGTCGTCGACAAGCCCAGACCGGTGCCACCCTTCTTGGTGGAGTAGTACACCTCAAAGCAGCGCTCGACAGCATCCGGATCCATTCCGACGCCGGTATCCGTCACGCTGATCTCCACCTGCTGGCCTGTGCGCACGGCGCGCACGATCAGCTCACCGCCATCGGGCATCGCTTGGCGTGCGTTGACGCACAGGTTCAGCAACGCTTGCTTGAACGCACCGGTGTCGAGCATCACGAGCGGCAAACCAGCCGGGAGGTCCACATGATGGCGAATGCCTTGGCGCGTGTCCTCCAACTCGACGAAGTCCAGCACCTCGCGAATGGTCTGCACCAGATCCGCCGGGGCGCGATCGACGCTGCCACCGCGCGCGTAGCGCAGAAAGTCCTCCACGATGGTCTCAAGGCGCTTGATCTCACGCTGCAGCGTGTGCACGCGCTTCAGCACACGCTTGTCACGAGCACTGGGCTCACCTTGTTCGCCGCGACCACAGTCCTCCTCTAGCAAGGCGAGATTGATCGCCATGGTGGAGAGCGGGTTCTTGATCTCATGCGCAAGACCGGCAGCAAGGCGACCCAGCGCCTCGGCTTGCGTGGCAGCGACATCTTCAGAGCGCGGGTGGAGGTCGGTCACAGGGCAAGGGGCGCGACATCGCGCAGGAGATAGGGTAGTGTCCCCGAGACCCACATGGAACGCGTACGCCGATCCGCGCAAGCCAACGACCCCGAACTCGCGGCCAAAGCAGCCCGTTTGCTGCAGGAAGGCCGCGTGGTCGCCTTGCCGACCGAAACCGTGTACGGCTTGGCTGTGCGGGCCGACTCGCCGTTGGCGGTCGAACGTTTGGTCGAGGCCAAGGGGCGACCCGCGCGGATGCCGCTGACCTGGCACGCCAGCAGCGCAGAAGCCTTGGACCGCTACGAGCTGGTGTCCCCCATGGCTCGTCGTTTGGCCGCGCGCTACTGGCCCGGGCCTTTGACCATGCTGTTGCCGGGCGTGCCGGCCGGCTTGGAACGCGTAGCCAGCGAAGGCATGACAGGTTTGCGGGTCCCCGCGCACCCCTTGACGCAAGAGATCCTCGCCGCGGCGCAAACGCCCATCGTCATGACCAGTGCGAATCGCAATGGTGACAAACCGGCGGCGGATCCAGATGAAGTGGAACGACTGTTGGGCGCGCACATCGATCTGCTGATCGACACTGGGCCGGCTCGCTTGGGCGAAGCCAGCAGCGTGCTGCTGTTGGCTCCACCGCGCATGGAATTGCAGCGCGAAGGACTGCACACGCTTGACGTGTTGCGTCGCTCGGCAGGCTTGCGCATTGCGTTTGTCTGCACCGGTAACACCTGTCGTTCACCGATGGCGATGGCGCTGGCGCGCGGCATGCTTGCGCAGCGCTTACAGGTCAGCGCGCCGGAGATCGCTCGCTTTGGCTTCGAGGTGCGTTCCTTCGGAGTGGCTGCTGCTGTCGGCTCACCAGCCTCGCAACATGCACGCGAAGTCATGCGCGACGATGGCTTGGACTTGGAACAGCACATCTCCACAGCTGCGCAGGCGCAGGACTTCAGTCACTACGACGAAGTGTACGCGCTCACGCGTTCGCATCTCATGTCCTTGCGCGCGATGGTGCCGCCGAAGCAATCGGAGCGCTTCGAGTTGCTGGATCCGCACGGCCGTGATGTGCCTGATCCCTTTGGCGGCAACAAGGCCGAGTACCGCCGCACCGCGGATGCTCTGCGTGTCATGATTGAGGCCCGCGCACAGCATTGGGCTTAGCAACGCAACGGATCCGGCTAGAGGACACCATGCACGAAGACGCGATTGTTCTGGCTGAAGGCAAGTACCTCAGTAGCGATGCCAAGACAGCGCATGGGTTGGTCCGAGGCCCGGCGCGCTGGCGCATTCGCGCTGTAGTCGACTCCACTTGCGCGGGCGCCGATGCGGGTTCGCTGCTGGATGGCAAGGAACGCGGCATCCCTGTTGTGAGTAGCGTGACCGAGGTGCCAGCTAGATGGTGCGTGGTTGGTGTGGCGACGCACGGTGGTCGCTTACCGGAAGCCCTGCGCGCCTTGTTGCGTCAAGCGGCTGAGACGGGCCTCTCCATTGCTAACGGCTTGCACGAGCTGGTGTCCGATGACCCGCAGCTTGTGGCCTTGGTCGCCCAGCACGGTGGACGCATTGTCGACATTCGCAAACCGCGTCCGGTCAGCGAACTGTCGTTCTGGACAGGTGAGTCCACGCGTCTCACCATCCCTCGCGTAGCAGTACTCGGCACGGATTGCGCTCTGGGCAAGCGCACCACCACGCAGTTCTTGGTCGCCGAATGCCGGCGGCGCGGCCTGCGGGCCGAGATGATCTACACCGGCCAAACGGGTTGGATGCAGGGCACACAGTTTGGTTTTGTGCTCGATACGACACCGAATGACTTCGTCTCCGGCGAACTGGAGCGCGCAGTGTTGAGCTGCGCACGCGAAGCACAACCTGACATCATGTTCCTCGAAGGACAGTCGGCTCTCCGCAATCCCGCGGGCCCGTGCGGTGCAGAGCTGTTGCTGTCGGGTGGAGCCCGTCAAGTTGTCTTGCAGCATGCGCCGGCGCGGCGCTACTACGATGGAACGGAAGACTACCGCTGCGAGATCCCGTCGGTGGAGGATGAGATCGCGCTGTTGCGTCATTACCGCGCCGAGGTGGTGGGTGTGACCTTCAACACCGAGCACATGGACCCGGCTACGGCGCAACGCGCAGCCTCTGACTTGGAAGCCAAAATCCAGCGACCTGTCGTGTTGCCTTTACAGGACGGCGTGGCACGCATCGTCGATCGCTTGCAGATCCCGGCCAAGTGAACGCACGCATGCGCATCGACTCGTACGAGTGCTGGACCGAACGCGTACCGCTCACGCGACCGTACACCATCGCGTACGAAAGCGTGGATGCAGTCGAGCTCTCCTTCGTGCGCATCCCCAGCAATGGCTTGCAAGGTGTGGGCAGTGCCTCACCTATCCCCGACGTGACGGGTGAGAGCTTCGAGTCCTGTCGCGCAGCCTTGGACGCGGCTGCGGACGGCGTGCGCGCGGGGCATGGTGCTGCGGCGGTGCCCGCAACGTGTCCGGCGGCAGCTGCCGCCATCGACATGGCCCTGTGGGATGTGCGGGCGCGGCAAGCCGGTCTGCCCTTGGCGAAGCTCTGGGGGCAAGTACACCTGCAACTGCCGACTTCGATCACCATCGGCATCAAAGACACCTGCGACGAAGTGCTCGACGAGGCGCGTGAGTACTTGGGGCGCGGCTTTCGCCACTTGAAGATCAAGATTGGCCTAGACCTCGATGCGGACATCGAACGACTGGTGAAGCTGCGCGCGCTGTGCGGCCCTAGTGTGGAGCTGTGCATTGACGCCAACCAAGGCTTTCAGGCTCGCGATCTCGCGCGACTGGAGCGAGTGGTCAAGGATCTATCGGTGTCCTTTCTGGAACAACCGCTGCCTCCCAGTGCCGATGCCGACTTGAGTGCTTGGCCAACGGGGTCGCTGGCACGACTGGCGCTCGATGAAAGTGTGTTGAACTCAGCGGACGCCCAGCGCCTTGCAGCCGATCGTCGCTGCGGGATCTTCAATATCAAGCTGATGAAGTGCGGCGGCCCGAGTGCAGCCCGCATGATCGCAGCGATCGCAGACACACACCGTCTGGCCTTGATGTGGGGCTGTTCCGACGAAAGCCGCCTGAGCATTGCAGCCGCGTTGCACACCGCGTTTGCTTGCCCCGCAACCCGCTACTTGGATCTCGACGGCCATCTAGACTTGGCCAGCGACCCGGCCCGCGGCGGCTTCTTGCTGGAAGACGGCTTGCTGCGCCTGACAGAGGCACCTGGCTTAGGCGTGGAACTGGAGCGCATGGCATGAGCGCGATCAACCGTCGTGTATTTTTGACACTCGCTGGTTCAGGCTTGGCTGCGTGCAGCCTCACCCGCCGTGATCCAACGCGCGTAGAGACGCCCACGGCCTTCGATTGCGTGCTGCATGGAGCGCGTATCTATGACGGCAGTGGTGGTCAACCGTATGCCGCCGATGTCGGGCTAGTCGGGGATCAGATCCGGCATGTAGGCCGCATTGATCCCGGCCAAGGCCGCACTGTGCTCAATGTGAGCGGCCTCTGCCTTGCGCCGGGCTTCATCGACATCCACACCCACTCGGATGCCGACATCTTTCGCTATCCGGACGACGAAAGCCGTGTGTTCCAAGGCATCACAACCGAGGTCACGGGGAACTGCGGGGGCTCTGCCGCTCCCGTGGCACCCGAGGAGCGGGTAGAGCTCGAACGCGAGCTCGCCGAGGACGGCATCACGCAACGCTGGCACGATGTTGCGTCGTACTTCCAAGCTCTCGAGTCACGCCGCGTTGCGACCAATCAAGTGCTGCTGGTTGGCCAAGGCACTCTGCGCCGCGCGGTGGCCGGCCTGGCCAATCGGCCGCTCACACAAGCAGAGCTACGGCGCGTGGAATACGATCTCGAGCTCGCCCTTGAGCAGGGTGCCGCAGGCCTGTCGAGCGGCCTTGAGTACACGCCCGGACGGTACACCCCCACCGACGAGTTGATTGCTCTCAGCAAGGTGCTTGCGCGTCACGGCAAACTCTACGCGTCGCACATTCGCAATGAAGAGTCGGGCTTGATGGACTCCGTGCACGAGGCGCTGCGCATCGGCCGTGACAGCGGCGCGCGCGTGCAAGTCAGCCACCTCAAGGCCTGTGGGCGCCCCAATTGGCCGCAGCTTGAGCCGGCCATTCAAGCCATCGAAACAGCGCGTGCCAATGGATTGGATGTGTACGCGGATGCGTATCCCTACACGGCCTACTCGACTGGCTTGACCATCTTCCTGTCCGATGAAGCACGCGAAGGCGGCGCTGAAGCCATGCTGCAGCGTTTGCGCGATCCGCAACAACGAGCCAGCATTCGCGCCAGCTTGCCGGCGCGAATCCACAGCGACCCGGGTGGCTTCGAAGCCGTGGTGATCGCGGCCACAGCGGCCTCTGACAAGTCCGTAGTGGGCCTGAATCTGGCCGAGATCGCAGCGGCGCGCGGCATCGAACCAGCGGAAGCGCTCTTGCAAGTGCTGGAAGAGGGCGCAACGAGTGTCAGCTTTGTTGGACACGCGATGGATGAGCAGCAAGTCGCGCGTGTACTAGCGCATCCGTTGGTGATGGTGGCTTCGGATGGTTACGCCATGGCACCGCGCGGAGAGGCACTGCAACGCCGACCGCACCCGCGCAGCTATGGCACCTTCGCGCGCGTGCTGCACAAGTACGTGCGTGACGACGGCGTGCTCGACCTGCAGACAGCGGTGCACAAGATGAGTGCCATGCCTGCGGCGCAACTGCGTTTGAAGGACCGTGGCCGCATCGCCGTGGGCTGCAAGGCGGATCTGGTGGCCTTTGATGCACAGCGTGTGCGTGAAGAGGCCACCTTCGCGGACCCGCACAAGCTAGCCACGGGGTTCACCCATGTGTGGGTCAATGGCGTGCGTGTGGTTGCCGATGGGCACAGCACAGGTGCGCGACCTGGCCGCGCCCTGCGTAGCTGAGCAGCAGCTGTTCAGCCTTTGTGCTTGGACAACCAGATCAGGAAGCGGCCTTCCAACGTGTCCTTCGTCAACGGTTCAGTGGAGAGCTTGTCGCCACCGAAGTGCTTGGCAAACACGGCTTCAAAGTCAAAGGTCTGCCCTTCCGGCGCAGGTGTCGCCAACGACACCAACAAGCTGCCGAAGGCGGCACCTGACTTCTTGGGGCTACCTTCCGAAGCCGACTTGAGCCAGTGGATGAAGCCGCACTTGTAGGCGCGGATGAACTCCGCGAAGTCGCCCAAGTACTGAGCCGGAGGTGCTTGCGTCGCGGCCGAGGCTGCACCAATGAACGGCCCCACGGCCGCGCGCGGATCGCCACCTTTGTCGGAGCGGATGCCGAACGCGCCTTGCTTGAACTTGGCGCCCTTCGCCAAAGACTCGCCCTCTTTCTGCGACTGACGCAAGATCGCAAGGAAGTGCCCGCGGCCATGATCCTCACGCCAACGCGTCTCCGCCGAATTGGTCGCAAGCTGACCACCTTCGGACAAGCCACCCGGCACGAACACTTCACGCTTTTCGGTGCGCGCCGCGCGCAGGTCACCGTCGATGCGCGTGTTGCACTGGCCGTAGACATCGACCACGGCATTCATGGACAAGCCGCCCAGGAACGGCCCTGGAGCGCGCTCGCCAATCCGGTCCTGCAGCAGCTGGTTCGTTGCCAACTGCGTCAGCTGTTGCTGCATGACATCGGGATCACGCTCGTTCATCCACGAGCCTTGCTTCCAAGTACCGGGCGGCAAGTTCGGAGCAGCGTATTGCAGCGAGGTCAACTGCGCGTCATCGAACCACACCTGCGTCCAGGTGGCGATGCCATCGGCCCAACACCACGACTTCCACTCGGGATTCAAGTCGCCTGCGAGCACCAGCAGCTGCACGAAGTCATCGCGCGTAGGACCAGCATAGAAGCGCAATGCCGTGCCTTCGGCCGGAGCTTGCTCGACACGAGCGGGCCCCACATCGGCACGGGCACGCATGGCCTTCGCGAGTCGGGCCGATGCCTGCAGCACTGCATCAGGAGCCTGTACGAGACTGAGCACATCCACACCAGGTGTCTTGGCGCCCTTCACCAACAGTGCGGGCTTCCAGTCCTTAATGGCCGTGCGCAGCTTGACGAGATCGGCGCGCAACTGCTTGTGGTCCAAACCTGCCGGCTCGAGCCAATCCAACCATGCTTGCTGGGCAGCCAGCAGCGCATCGCACGTTTGTTGGAACTCTAGCCCGCGATCTTCCAAGCGATCGGCGGGCCAACGCAACACGAACGCCCCCAAGTCGCAACGGGCACACGAGCGATCGATGACTTCGTGAATGGTCGCGGTTGCCTTCGAATCCACACCGTGCCGCGCGCGTGCCTCCTGCGCGATGGCATCCATGGGCAATTGAGCGCGCACGCTTGTGCCGAGCAACAGCGTGCTGACCAACACCAGAGAGGCCAAGAGGAGCGTACGCAGGCGTGAGAGAGTAGTCATGAGAGTCCTTGCTAACCGTCCGAGAGGCGTGAAGTTACGCGGAAGCAGCGGCGATATCCGCAAGTTTATGGTTCCAACAAGCGTAAGAGACGTGCACTTGGCTGGGCTTGGCGCAAGCGCTCGCCGGTGCGTGTGCGTGCAAGGCCCGGGCACAATTGCAAAGCCTTGGCAAACGCAGCGTCGGCTGCACGACTGCCAGCACGATCCAACGCCACGGCGACCCACGCATGCACATCCGCGCGCTGGGGCCGCACTTCCGCCGCATCCAGCAAGCTGGGCAAGGCCTCGCGGCCGCTGTCGGCA
Organism: uncultured Planctomycetota bacterium; assembly: GCA_903829565.1. GTDB lineage: Bacteria > Planctomycetota > UBA1135 > UBA1135 > SXXH01. Next base: position 10,125 of record CAIKQM010000473.1, on the reverse strand, counting down.
CCTTGGCGCGTCAGCAAAATGGAGACGCCTTCACGCAAGCCGATCGTGAAGCGCACTTCTTGCTCGAAGGCACGCAGTTCCGCATCCAGAGGATCGAGTGCGCGGGCTTCCGCCATGGCCGCACGCCAATCCAAATCCTCGGAACGCGCTCCCTCCGCATGAGATCTGTCAAGCAAACTATACAACTCGCGACCAAAGCGCTCCCGCGCCAAGCGCACCTTGGCACGCGCACCTGATTCACCGACCGCGCCTAGATCCACGGGTGTGCAGCGTTCGCGCAAGCTGCCCAAATTGGCGGGCAAATCAGCCAGCAAACTGGCCCCACTACGACGCGGAGCATGCACGATCCAAGGATCACGATCGCTGACCAAGCGCGAGCTACCGCGTACCTGCAAGCGGCCGACGCACGCAGCCTGCACCGAGGCTCCATCAGCCAGACCAAGGGCTTCCAGTTCAGCTCGCAAGGCCGCATCGCCGGCAAAAGCAGCGTGGTGCACTCGCAACGGTCCATTCGCCCCTACCAAGATGGTCTGCGTACCGGCGACAAACGCGAGTGCTTCGGGGAAGGCTGCGGCGAAGGTGTCCAACAGTGCGTCGTAGACGCGGGGTTCCAAGGCGTGCGTGGGCACCCACTGAACCAAGAGGCCATCGGAGCGCAGCGCAGCTCGAGCCAACGCATAGAACTCGCTCGTGTACAAATAGACGGCACCAGGAGCATCCGGCAAGAGCGGCTCCATAGTCAACACATCGTAGCTGCGCCCGCGTGCCAAGGTGGCCCGACCATCACCCAGCGCCACGCGCACACGATCGGTCTGGCGCAGCGCATCATGGTTGTTCGCGCTGAAGTACGGCGCTTGCTCGACAACGGCTGCTGACAACTCCAGCACTTCAATGGACTGCGCGCGCGCATGCAGCGACACAGCCCCCAGAGTTGTCCCCGTGCCGAGAGCGAGCACACCTACATCTCGGGCTGCAGGATGCAGGAGCATGGGTAGGTGACCCAAGGCCTGCATGTACCGATAGTCAGGCCCGGTTCCCGCAGCACGGAACGAGTCAGTCAGAAGCGTGCGCTCGCCTTCCACTCCATCAGCGATCACCGCAACTGCGTACTCGCGATCTTCGGCGTACGACAGCACTTGCCAGGCACCATTGCGGTACGGCGGAGAGGACAACACCGGTGACGGTCGCGTCGCGCAGACGATGGCCGCCAGCGCACAACCGAGAGCCGCACCTTGAGCGATACGCTGGCGCGGAGCAGCGAGCAAGGCCGCGCAACCAACGGCCAGCACACCAAAGGCAAGTACGCCTGACAGACTGAGCCACGGCACGCAGACCAGCACCACGAACGGGCCAGCCAGCAAGGCGCCCACACCTTCAGCGGTCAACCACAACGCCGTGCGAGCTTCACCTGCGGCGCGGGCCACAAGCGGCAGCAACGCGCCCGCGCCTAGCAGCAAGAGCCCCGCATACGCCAACGCATGCGGCAGCAGTCCCAAGGCATCGGCCGCGCGGGTGGCTGGTAAAGCAGCATTGACAAGCGGCAAGAGCAAGGCGCCAACAGAAGTCAGGGCAGCGGTCCACGCCAAGGCCCGGCCATCGCGAGGCAGCACGCGCGGCAAGAGCAACGCTCCTGCGAAAAGCGCCAACTGCACCGCCAGCAAGGTGGCATTGTGAGCGGGCTGCAAGCCACCGAGAGTGACTGCACTCAGGCGCGCGACGACGACTTCGAACGCGACCACCGCCGCAGCACCACATGCGGCTACTAGAGACCAACGCCACACTCCGCGAGCAGTAGGGACCGCCTCGGGTTGCGCCAACTGCGACGGGCGCCGCAGCGCGTGCAGTGTCAGCGCCACCGCCAGCACCCCCAACGCGGTGGCTGCGCCCATGGAACCACGCAAGCTCCACGCCGCGAGTCCGCGGTCTACCAACCACACAAGCCCGGTGATGGCGCCCAGCAAGTCCGCGCTCCACAACCACGCCAAGCGACCATGCGCCTTCACTAACGGCGCAAACCACAAGCCCTGAGGCACAGCGACAGCGACGAGTGCACTACAAGCAAGCCCAGCACTCGTTGCGGTCGCGCCGCGCGTGCCCAGCCCCAAGAGCACTTCGAGCGCGACATACGGCAACACAGCGCCGAGGCACAGCACAAGGGTGCGCACACCTGTGTCCAAACGGCTGGACAAGGCCGCACCCAGCGCAAACCCGGCGAACCAAGCGCTCAAGCCGAGGGGCAGCGCCATGCCAAAGCCCGTGGCAAGGCCGGTGGTGCTGAGAAGCAGAGCCTGAGCGGTGGCCCCTACGGCGCCCCAAACAAAAGCGGCTGCAAGTGCGGCGCTCTGCGCAGAGGCCACGCAGATTCAGCGACGCGCTGCGTCGCCCTCGTGCAGCACATCCCACGCTTCTTGCGAGCTCTTGGCGCTCACCAAGTGATCGCGCACGCTGTCCTTGGACAACACGCGCGCAATGTCGGCTAGGGTGCGGATGTGCAGCAGCTTTTGCGCGCGCGGGATGACCAACAGCACCACCACGCGTGTGGGGCGGCCATCAATCGCATCGAAAGCCATACCGGCGGGATCACTGACGAGCCCCATGGCCGCGAGCACACCCTCGACGCCATCCACGGAGGCATGCGGAATGGCCACGCCCTGCTCCATGCCGGTCGACATGGAGCGCTCGCGTGTGCACACGGCCTCAAAGATGGCCTGGCTCTTCTCTGCGGGCAGGCGGCCGCGCGCGACCAGATGGTCGACCAGACGCTTGATGGCGTCCCATTTGTCTGTGGGCTGGAAGCCCACGATCACGTCGTCTGCCGGGAAGAGTTCGGAGAGGCGCATGCGGCCGCGCAGTCTAGCAGTCCGCATGGAAAAAAGATCCACCTACACGGGCGGGAGCCGCGCGAAGGGACCGCCGGGAAGAGAAGGCGCAGGCGATCGTCCAAGTGGCTCCCAAGGCGGTCTGCACCGGCTTCGGACAAGGTGGATTTCGTGGTTTGACTCCGGTGATGGGCTCACCTAGAGTGCCTCGAACACCCTCTTGTTCGGTCGCCTAAGTGACGATTGATCAAGGGGATACCTTTCTGAAGAGCTCCAGCGGCCTAGCGTGTACCCCACGCCTGACCCGCCTACTCACGCCCACGCCGACCTCCATGATCGCATCCCAGAGAGCGCTGCTCGCCCTCGCGCTGGCCATCCCCGGCATCTCCTACGCGCAAGCGCCCGGTGCTACGACGCCGCAGGGTGGACCGCCCCCGATTCAGGACACCGGCGACTTCTACATCCTCAACTTCGATGAAACGAACGAGGGGTTGACCCTCGAGAAGTTCGTCAAGATCTGTCAGGTCGCGACGGGCACGAACTTCACCTACGTGCAAGAGACCGCGGCAGCGCTGTCGAAGACACCGCTGCGCATGTACGGCAGCAAGCGCATCCCGAAGGGCGAGTTCTATTCGTTCTTCCAGATCATGATGATCATGAACGACTTCGTGTGCAGCCGGGTTGGACCGGAGCACCTTGCGGTCGTGTTGATTCAGAACATCCAGGGCAACAACCGTACACAGGCGCGTCAGAACGCGGTGTATGTCACGCCGGATGAGCTCGACAAGTACGCCGATCAACCGGCCGTGCTGATCACGACGGTGATTGACCTTCCGAACACGGATGTGCGCAACCTGTCGAACTCGATGCGCCCGTTGTTCCCGGACCAGAACACGCAGCAGCTGATCCCCGTCGGCACGACCAACAGTGTCGTGATCATGGGCTTCGGTTCTCAGGTGGCCTCGACCGTGAAGATGTTGCGCTTCATTGATGAGGCCAGCCGCGACACGCAGTTGGTGGTGCCTGAGTTTGAAGTGGTGCCGCTCGAGTTCGCCGCCGCTGAAGAGCTCGCGGACACGATCACCGAGCTGCTGGAATCCAGCCGCCGCGCTGCGCAAGCGCGCACGCAGCAGCAGGCTGCGCAAGGCGTCACAGGCCAGCTGCAGCAAGGCCAAACCGAGAGCAAGATCATGGTCGACGCACGGACCAACTCGCTGCTCGTGATGGCGATGCCGGAGGACATGCCGCGCATCAAGGACTTGATCGCGAAGCTCGACACGGAAGTGATCCAGGGCGAACGCACCTACCACATCTACAACCTCAACAATGTGGATGCGGAAGAGCTGGCGGAGACGTTGGATGAGTTCATTCGTGATGCAAGCCGCGTGACTCCGGGTGCTGCGCGTGGCGCACAAGGACAAGCGCAAGCGGCCGGCGCGACGGCTTCGCGTTCGGGTGAAGTGGTTGTCGTGGCCGACAAGACCACCAACTCCTTGCTCATCGCCGCAAGCCGCTCCAAGTACCAAGAGGTGCTCGAGCTGATCCAGCGCTTGGATGAGCGCCAAGACCAAGTGCTGATTGAGACCGCACTGGTCGAGTTGACGGGGCAAGACAGCTTGAACTTGGCTGTGGAACTGGGCCTGGCTGAAATCGCCGGTGACGGCGGCGGCGAGTTCGGCGTGTCGAACTTTGGTTTGGCCACCTATGACGACACCGATGGCGACGGCATCCCCGATGTCAAGGTGCCGAACATCACGACCGGCCTGACAGCGGGCATCTTGCAAGGTGATGACTTCTCTCTGCCCGTGCTGATCAGTGCGCTGCAAGAGCGTCGCGACACGAACGTGTTGAACGTGCCCTCCGTGTTGGTCAACAACAACGGCAGCGCTCAGGTTGAGTCGAAGGATGCACAGCCGACGACGCAGATCACCGCCACCGGTGGTGTCAGCGGCCAAACGCAAGAGAACTTCCGCGAGTACGTCGAGGCCGGTATCACGCTCGACATCTCGCCGACGATTAGCGCCAGCCGCTACCTGCGCCTCAACATCAACCTTGAGGTCTCCACCTTCGTGGGTGCTGTGAATGGCGCGATTCCCCCGCCGAAGCTCACCCGCAAGTTGAACACCGTCGTCAATGTGCCGGACGGCGACACCATGGTGATTGGTGGCATCATCACCGACAACAAGGGCCGCACGCGGCGCTCGTTGCCCTGGATCGGCGACATCCCGGTCTTGGGGTACCTGTTCTCCGACACGGAAGACAGCCAGAGCAAGACCACGCTCTACTTCTTCGTCACACCGCACATCATGCGCGACCGCGACTTCGCGGACCTCGCGAAGTACAGCTTCGAGCGCAAGATGGGTGCGGCGGATGCCATCGGTGCGGACCGCATTCGCTTGGTGGATCCGAGCTTCGGCCAGAAGGAAGAAGGCGTCGACTTGCGTGGCTTCGAAGTGCCGTTGTACCGCGGCCCTTCGCGCGGCGAGGTCAAGGGTGAATCGGTGGGCCTCGACGCTGTGAAGGTCGAAGAAATGCTCGATTCCAAGGCGCAGAACGCCAAGCCTCAAGACGCCAAGCCCGAAGAGAAGAAGCCGTGAGTGACGCCGCGCTGACAGCGGGACGCGCCAAAGGCCGCAGTCTCGCGGACCTGCTTATCGAAGCTGGTCTTACCCGCGAGAAGATCGAGGACTGTCGCCGCGTGAGCGCGGCGACGGGCGACTCGATGGACAAGGTGCTCCTGGCCAAGGGCTTGCTGGATGAGCCGGCGGTTTTGCGCGTGTACGCCAAGCATTTGGGCTACGAGTTCCGCGCGAGCTTGGATGGCATCGCGGTGCCGCAGTCGTTCGTGGCCAAGGTGCCGGTCCAATTCGCGCGCAACTACAACTTGGTGGCCGTCGCCGAGACCGATGGTGTGGTGCAGGTCGCGACCTGTGCGCCGCTAGAAGCGCATCCGATGGATGACCTCGCGGCCATGATGGGCTGCGAAGTCGATCCCGTGTTGGCGCCGCGACTGGAGATCACGACGCTCTTGGGGCGCGCGTACCGGCACAAGGCCGACGGCGTGGATGAGGCACTCGCGGATGTGGCCGAGGATGGCAACATCGCGGGGCTTGCCGATCAGATTGACGAGGGCGAAGACGTGCTGGATGTGGCCAACAAGGCCCCCATCATCAAGCTCGTCAACACCATCCTGTTCCAGGCCTTGAAGATGCGCGCGTCGGACGTGCACTTCCACCCGTACCCCGACCGGATGCAGGTGCGCTTCCGCATCGACGGCATCCTGTACGACATGGATCCCATTCCGCGCAAAGCGCTGGATGCGATCATCAGCCGCGTCAAGGTCATGGGCAAGATGGACATCGCCGAGCGGCGCTTGCCGCAGGACGGTCGTGCCACGATCAAGATTGGCGATGGCGAAGTCGACGTGCGTATCAGCTCGGTGCCTACTTCGCAGGGTGAGCGCATCGTCATGCGCTTGCTCGACAAGACAACGAAGGTGTTCCACCTCGACGAGATCGGCTTGGCGCCGCGCAACCTCGAGATGATGCGCGAATACAGCAACTACTCGCACGGCATCATCTTGGTGACGGGACCGACGGGTTCGGGTAAGACAACTACGCTCTACGCCGCGATGGCCGAGGTCGACACGACTGAGAAGAACGTGTTGACCATCGAGGACCCGGTTGAATACTCGCTGCCTGGTGTCTCGCAGGTGCAGGTGAATGCCAAGAAGGGCCTGACGTTCGCGGCTGGTTTGCGCTCGTTCTTGCGCCAAGACCCCGACGTGATGATGGTTGGTGAGATTCGCGACCTCGAAACGGCCGAGGTCGCCATCCGCGCTGCACTGACGGGCCACTTGGTGTTCAGCACCGTCCACACCAACGACGCACCGAGCACCATCCAGCGTATGGTCGACCAAGGTGTCGAACCGTACCTAGTGTCCAGTTCACTTGTCCTTGTCATCGCCCAGCGCTTGGTGCGCACCATCTGCAAGCATTGCCATGCCTACGGGCCTATCACGCCCGAGGAAGAAGCCAAGCTGCGCAAGGTGGGCATCGATCCGGCACAGCTTGGTGGTCGTGTTGCACGCGGCAAGGGCTGCGATGAATGCTTCCAATCAGGCTACGCAGGCCGTACCGCCATCTACGAGTTCATGCCGGTGGACGAGAACTTGCGCACGCAGATCATGAATGGTGCCACCGCCTCGCAGATGAAGCGTTCGGCGGTCGAGCGCGGCATGATCACGCTGCGTGAAGACGGACGCCTCAAGATCGTTGCAGGCCAGACGACTGCCGATGAAGTGCTGCGCGTAACGCAGCTGGACCTCGACTGAAACTCCCAAGGGCACCATGCCGATCTTCGAGTACAAAGCCTACGGAAGTGGCGGCGCGGTGCAGAGCGGCGTCATCGACGCCGACACACCGCGCGAAGCGCGCATTCGTCTGCGTAAAGAGAACTTGCTCGTCAGCGAGATCCACGAACTCAAGGGCGGCCGCCGCGCGGCCAGCTCGACCTCCAAGGGTGGTTCGGGCCCGTCTGTGATCAGCAAGGCACTCACGGCAGTGCGCAATGCGCGCGCTCGTCAGAGCGGCGGTGGCGGCCAAGATCTCGAAACGCTGACCTCGGTGACGCGCCAGATGGGCACCCTGCTGGCGTCGGGCATCCCGTTGGCCGAGACGCTGAAGGCCATCATCGAACAAGCCGAGAAGCGCGAAACAGAGACCATGTTCCGCGAGATCCGTGAGCGCATCAATCAAGGTGGTTCGCTTGCGGATGCGCTGTCCCAACATCCCGCCATGTTCGGCGAGTTGTATGTGAACATGGTGCGCGCAGGTGAGGCCACCGGCAACGTGGATGTGGTCTTGCGTCGACTGGCCGACTACTTGCAAACGCAGCGCGCACTACGACGCAAGATCGTCTCGGCGCTGACCTATCCGGCGATGATGATCGGCATCGGCTTGATCGTCGTGTCGATCTTGATGACGGTGGTCGTGCCGAAGATCACGGGGATGTTGACAGACCAAGGGCAGACCTTGCCCGCCCCAACTCAGGTATTGATCTTCATCTCCGAGCTGTTCAAGAACTACTGGTGGGCCGGCTGCTTGCTGATTGCCGCCGTCAGCTTCTCGATCCAGCGCTGGTACCAAACCGAGAAGGGTCGCCTGTGGATTGACCGCAACTTGCTCAAGGTGCCGGTCATCGGCGACCTCTTGCGCAAGCAAGCCGTGTCGCGCTTCACACGCACGCTCTCCACTCTGCTGCAATCCGGTGTCCCCGCTGTGCAGAGCCTGGAGATCACCCAGAAGGTGGTAGGCAACCGCGTGATTGCCGATGCCACCAACTACATCCGCCAGCGCATTCTGGAAGGCACGGACATCTCGACGCCGCTCAAGCAGACCGGCGCATTCCCTGCCATCGTGGGCTACATGGTGGCCGTGGGCGAGCAATCCGGTGAGCTCGAACAGATGCTCGATCGCGTGGCCGTCGCGTACGACGACGAGATCGATGTTGCGACGGAGCGCATGACGAGCGTGATCGAACCGATCATGATCGTGGTGCTCGCCGTGGTTGTGGGCTACATCGTCGTATCGATCGTGCTGCCGATCCTCCAGATCGGACAGTTCAAGTGAGGCCGCGCGCCGGCCCAAACAGGAGAATCATGAAGATCCAACGCAATGCCCGCCGCGCGGGCTTCACACTGGCCGAGATGATGGTCGTGATCGTCATCATCGGCTTGCTAGCCACCTTGGTCGTGCCGAACGTGATGCAGAAGTTCAGCCAAGGCCAAAAGGCCAAGGCGAAGACGGACATCACCGCGATCGCGAACGGCCTGACGGAGTACGCCATGAACAACGCAGGGCGCTACCCCGACAGCATCGAGGCCTTGGTGACGCCGGATGTGAACGGTTACACCTACCTCAATCAGAAGTCGATGCCCAAGGACCCGTGGGGCAACGAGTACGGCTACGAGGCGCCGCAGCCGGGCCAACCCGATCCGCGCGTCTACACGCTCGGCAAGGACCAAGCTCCGGGTGGCGAAGGCGACGACGCCGACATCGACAACTTCACGATCCGCGGCGACGGCGGCTGATCCGCTGACCATGTACCGCTTGGATCCCACACGACGCCGTTCGGCGGGCTTCAGCCTCGTCGAACTGATCGTTGTGCTCGTGATCCTGGCGATGATGGCCGCCATCATCACGGTCAACTGGCGCGCGATCCTGCCGAAGACGGAACTGCATTCCGCTGTGCGCGACCTTGCAGCCACGTTGCAGACCGCGCGTTCGGAGTCCATCTCGCGCAACAGTACTTGGCATGTGCAGTACGACGTCGACAAGTCGCTGTGGCGTATCGTGACGCCCTATCGCGAAGGCGGCGTGCTGGCTCTGGTAGAAGACGAACGCGTCGCTCTGCCGTGGAAGAGCTTGCCGGATTCGGTGCGCTTTCAGGCCATCACGGTCGATGGCGTCGAGTACGCCAAGGGTCTGGTGTGGGCGCGCTTCGATCCTATCGGAACGGCGAGCACGCACACTGTCTTGCTCGTGCAACCAGCGACAGAAACGCGCTACACGATCGAAGTCCAAGGGTTGTTAGGTTTGATTGACTACCGCGAAGGCGTGTGGGTGCGTCCCGCTCCGCGCGAGGATGACTTCAAGTGATCCGTCCTGCACGCCACAGTCCGTTGCAAGGCTTCACGCTGGCCGAGGTGGCGGTCACGATCGTGATCGTGGGCATTGGTCTTGTGCTGGTGCTGCAAGGGCTCAACACAGCCAAGCTGACCGCGGCTCAAACGCGCAATCAAAAGCTCGCTCGTGAGTTGGGACTGTACACGCTGGGCCAAGTCGAAAGCGGCGTCTATCGCGACGATGTTTCCGAAGGCTTGCGTGGTGACTACTCGCAAGAAGGTTGGCCTGACTTCAGCTACGAGGTGGCTGTGGGTGACCAGAGCTTCACCGAAGAGGCGGTGGTTGATCCCAACGATCCCTCCAAACCATGGGACAACTGGGCCCAAAGTCGCGCCGCCCAAGACGACCAGACCACTGAGGAAGAAGAGGACGAAGAGCAGCAGGAGCCCTACGAGAAGGTCCGCATTCGCGTGCGTTTCCCGCGGCTGGCCGAGGCCAAGAACGAGTTGGTCCTTGAGCGCTGGGTGCCTTGGGAACAGGTCTACGGCGAGAGCACTGACGAGACGACTCCGACCGATGGAACCACCCCCACCGACGGCGCGAGCAGCGGCACAGGAGCACCGACGGGGGCTAATACCGGCAGCACGACTACGGGAGGTGCAAAGTGAACGTCCAACTTC
>CAIKQM010000472.1 GCA_903829565.1 uncultured Planctomycetota bacterium | reverse complement strand
CGCGACATCTTGGCGCGAGGCAAGCACCTCTTCGAGATTGACGAAGCCATGCTCGCGGTCGCTGCGGTGATCCACCAAGCGCAGTTGCGCATCAGCGGCAGCCAGCTCGCGAGGTTGCTTGCCGGCAGGGTTCGGCACCGCGCGGCGCGGAAAAAGCCCCACGATGGTCCAATCACGCAATGGTGCAAGATCTGCGTAGATGGCGCGCACGCTGCTCAACGCGCGCGGATCCAACTGTCCGGCGCGATGACGCTCTTCGAGCGCGGGGCGCACGCTGGCGCGCAGGCTCTCCAACGCGCGGCGCGACGCTTCGCGTGCGGTGGCATCGCGTTCCAGCAAGCCCAACAAGTACGCATCGAGTGCGCCGGTATCCGGGCGACGCGCCAGAGCCTCGATAGCTGTGGCTTGTAGGTCGGGTACAGACACCAAGCGCAGCAGCAACGGATGATCAGCCACGAGGCGCAGCCCACCCACCTCGCGAATGGCGGCCTTGGCGACCGATGCATCGCTGTCCTGGCACAACAGGCGCAAGAGATCGGCCTGCTCCTCGCGAGCAATGCGACCGAGTGCCTCCACGCAGGCTACGCGCACAGCGCGTTCGCCTTGCTGGGCTCGCGTGCGCAAGGCCGGCGTTACAGAGAGTGCTGCGCTGCCGCTGCGGCCCAAGGCCGCGGCCGCGCGTGCTTGCCACGGAGCACTTACTGCATCGTCCAGCACCAGTTGCGCCAACACTTGCATGGCTTCGGCCGAATGTGCGCCCAAGGTCACAGCCGCTTCGAGAGCGGCCTCTTGTACTTGCGGTTCTGAACCGCGCAGAGCGGCGGCCAGAAGCGGTGCAGCACTACCATCCTTGAGTCGCCCCAAGGTCTTGAGGGCTTCGCTGCGTGCAGCGGGTGAAGCACCGCGCGTGGCGAGCTCGCGCACTTGCGGCACAGCTTGCGTGTCTTGCAACACTGCGATTGCGCGCAGTGCAGCCAGCTGCACGGCTTCATCGCGATCGCTCAATGCAGCACGCAAGGCTTCCAACGCACGCTCCGTAGCGGCATGGCGCACCGTGCGCGCCGGCGGTGGACGGCGTGCGGGGTCAATCGACCACCAACGACCATCCCACGGCACTTCTCCGTAAGCGTTCTCTTGCAAGGCCAACAAGGCGCGCACGCGCAAAGCTGACTCGGCGCCTGAAGCGACCAAGCCCGCCAAGCGAGCAATCGCCGGTCCATCGGTGCGATCACGCAAGCCGTCCACGACCAGCGCTCGCGAAGACGCGTCCACCACACCTAGATCCGGTGCAAGACGACCGCGTTGAATCGCGCGTTGCAGCGCGTGACGCACCCATTCGTCTTGCTCTTGAGCGAGAGCTTCCACCACGTACTCGTCACGCTCGCCAGCGCGCGCAGAGAAGGCTGGATTGGCCAAGGCCGTGGCTGCTTCACGGCGCACAATCGCATGCGGGGAGCGCAAAAGAGCGCCCACCGAAGCCAGAGAAGCATCGCTGCGCCGCGCCAAAGCACGCGCAATCCAAGCCTGCGTCTCGGGCAAGTCTTGGCCGAGCAGCACATCCGTCGTGCGCCACAACTGCAAGCGACGCGTGCGCTGATCGTCATCGGCCACTGAGCCATAACGCGACAACTCCTCTAGAGCACACCAAGCGTGTGCCTTGGCGCGATCAGGAGCATCCGCCACCAAGTAATCCGCGAGGAGCAGCACTGTTTCGATCGTGCCTCCATCTACAAGCGCCTGTTGCGCACGCAAACGACGACGGTACGAAGGCTCCTGCAACACAGTCAGCAACTCGCTGTCTGTCTCGGGCAAGGCGGCCATGGCCGACGACTGCGAACCATCATCATTGGCACGACGCACGCGCCACAAGCGACCTGCCTGCGTAGGCGAAGTCCAACCGTTGTAGTTCCAGTCGCTCACCCACATCCAGCGACCATCCGGCGATTCGGCCACATCCAACGGGCGGAAGGCTTGCGCCTCACCAGTGCTCAACAGGTCAGCAAAGCCTTGCACACCCAACGTGGCACCGCGTTGTTCGAAGTCGAACCGGCGCACCGCACCTTTGCCCCACTCGGCAAAGTACGCGCCGCTCTTCCACGGCTCGGGCCAAGCTGCTTCGCGATAGAACAAGTTGCCGCACGGCGAGCCGCCGCCTTGATCGAGAATCGCCGGGCGCACGAGTTCAGGGCGCTGCTTGTAGTCATGCGGATAGCCGTACGCAGCACCGGCAATCACATGGCTCACGCGCGTCCACCAACCCAAGCCATCGTCGGTGTTGTCGTAGGTCACCATCTCGCCGCGCGCATCGATGGCCACATCCAGAATGTTGCGCAAGCCTGAGGCCACCAGCTCGAGCTCATGACCATCAGGACGCACGCGCACCACGCCACCGCCGCGCAACGTCAAGCGCCGGCCATCACGACCGATGCACTCGGGCACACCTTTGTCGCCGATGGCGATGTACAGGTAGCCATCCATGCCGAGCTTGATGCCGCTGACGATGTGGTCGTTGAAGCCACCCGGCCAACCGGGAGCCGGCGGTCCCAGAGTCGTCAAGATTTCTTGACGCACATCCGCGCGACCGTCGCCATCCGTGTCACGCAGCGCGGTGAGGTGCGGCATGTTCATGACGTACACCGTGTCGCCGATCGTCTCCAAGCCGAAGACGGCGTAGAGGTTCTCCGCATACACGGTGCGTGTCCAACCGCCTTGACCATCAGGCGCAATGCGCACGACGCGATCGATGGGCTTGTCCGTGGGGCCCGGCATGTCCATCGGGTCTTCGCCGACCAGCACCGAGCCATCGTCTAGCGCCAACAAAGTGGTCGGCCACAACAACTGCGGTGCCTGCATGATCAGGTCGACCGCAAAACCTTCGGCGACCGTGGGCTTGGGCTCCTGCTTGCTGCGCCACAGCGTTTCACTGCGCGTAGCCCACGCGATGCCACCATCAAGGTGCTTCAAGAAGCGCTCATCAGCCCACACCTCGGGGCGATGCCCCAACGAGGTGTAGAACACGCGGCCTTGGCCTTGGTCGCGAGTCCAAGCCACAGCAAAGTCCTTGTCGGTGCGGTGCACGCCTTCACGCCGCAAGTCCACTGACTCGGCATCCAGCTTCAGCAAGCCATGGTTGCGCGCGCGCTCGTAGGGTGCCTTGAACTGATAGATCTCATCCACGATGCGGAAGGACGCACCGAGGTGCTGCGTCGCCGCATGCTGGGTGTCCTCGACCAAGATGGACACATCTTCGTGCCACGGATGATTGTCGAAGTGACCGCCGAGCATGCGGCCAAAGCGTTCGTCGCCATACAGCGTGTCGGTGGCGCAATGCGCGCCAAGGAAGGCACCTCCTGCTTCGATCCACGCGAACAGTGCGTCGCGCCGCGCTGCGGACAAGGGCAGCTCGCCGGTCGTGTAGAAGAACACGCCTTGATAGGTAGCGAGATTCGCGGCGTCGAACTGCGCGGGATCGCGACTGGGCACTGCGGTGTACAAGCCGGTCGCTAGGCCACGCTCGTGCAGCACACGCTCGACTAGGCACCACTCGTCGGCACTCGGGCGGCGCGCCACCTCATGCTCAAAGCCCGCCGACAGCGTGTAGACCAAGATGCGCGGGGGCTGCACCGTGTCCGTAGCAGCCATATCAGTAGGCAGGGTGAGCGCTGACGCGCACGCCAAGGCGAGGGTTCCCAGCATGGAGACGAAGATACCCGCCGCAGCTCAAGTCGCGCTCACATGCAGGTCGATCTTGACCACGGGCATCACCACTGCCCATGTATGAGCACCACACCCTTGCGAGTCATGCTCGTCGATGACTCCGCCGTCATCCGGCGTTTGCTGGCCGATACGTTGTCCGGCGACCCTGACATTGAGGTCTGTGGCGTGGCGGGCGATGGCCGCAGCGCCCTCGCCAAGCTCGAGCAGTTCGCGCCCGATGCAATCGTGCTGGACATCGAGATGCCGCACCTGGATGGCATCGGCACGCTCAAAGAGCTGCGCAAGACGCGTCCGCGCTTGCCGGTGGTCATGTTCAGCACGCTGACCGAGCGCGGCGCGGCCTCGACCTTGGATGCGCTCGCCGCTGGCGCCAACGACTACGTGACCAAGCCGTCCAACACCGGCGGCTACGAGCTGGCGCGCCAGCGCGTGCGCGAGTCGCTGGTACCCAAACTGAAGGCTCTTTGCCGCCGCGGGCCTTCACTGTGGGCCGGCCCCACCTCACTGATCTCCGGCGCAGGCGCCGCTGGCGTGAAAGCGCCGCCCGCGCGCACGGGCCTTGCACCGCGCGTGGACATCGTCGCCATCGGCGTGTCCACGGGTGGCCCGGCCGCCTTGGATGTAGTCTTGCCGCAGCTGCGCGGCGATTTCCCCGTGCCCATCGTGCTGGTCCAGCACATGCCGCCGCTGTTCACGAAGATGCTGGCCGACCGCCTCGCGGCCAAGTCCAAGATCAAGGTCGTCGAAGCCGTCGACGGCCAACCGCTGACGCGCGGCGTCTGCCACATCGCACCTGGCGATTGGCACATGAGCCTCAAACAAGACGGCGCCCTTGTGCGCGTCGTGCTCGACCAACGCCCGCCGGAGAACTCCTGCCGCCCGGCCGTCGACCCCCTGCTGCGCTCGGTGGCCGAGGTCTACGGCGCCAACTCTTTGAGCGTGATCCTTACCGGGATGGGGCAGGACGGGCTGAAGGGTTGCGAGGCGACGCGCAAGGCGGGCGGGTGGGTGTTTGCCCAGGATGAAGCGACGAGTGTGGTGTGGGGGATGCCGGGGTTTGTGGCCCGGACTGGGTTGGCGGATCGGGTGTTGGCGTTGAGGGATGTGGCGGGGGAGATTGAGAAGAGGGTGATGGAGCGGAGAGTGGTGGCGGTGGGCTGAGCGTGATACTGGCCCTGATGAGTGTGCACGACTTGAGGAGGCCAAGGCCCCTTCCTGAGGGTGCCAAGGCTGATTGAGGCGAAAGCCCTGGGAATCCCCAAGGGCTGCGTGTGACAGGGCTCGGACTGGGGTCAGATGGACTCAGCGCTCGAGAACCGTCCAAACGCGCGCGCAAGAGCTCCTTGTGCGCCTGACGCGGCCGCGAGCAATTGCCCGTGCCTGTCGAGCGGGATTGAACCCACAGTGACTCCGGTCCCCGTCTATTCCTAGACGCGCGCGCTACGGTCTGCGTCTCGCACAAAGTCCAAATCAGGGCGCAGGTTCTGCCCACTCAGCAGGACCAGTATCGATTTCAAGCTGTCTCCGCACTCTCCACCTCCTCCAACACCGCCGCCAACGCCCTCAACGCATCCGTCGTCGTAAAAATCCCCAACAACTTCCCATTGTGCGCCACGACCGCGCTCCCCATGCGGTGCTCCGCCATATGCAGCGCCACCTTGCGCAGATCGTCCTCCGCCTCCACCAGGTACACATCGTGGACCATGGCCTCCTCGACTAGGGTCTCGTGGGGCTCGGCGGAGCAGAGGGATTGGATCAGGTGGATGTCGCGTTGGGAGATCAGGCCGACGACCTTGCCGTGTTCGGTGACGGGCAGGTGGCGCACCTCGTGGAGGCGCATGCGGCGGGTGGCTTCGGCGATGGTTTCTTCGCGGCCGACGACGACGAGGGCGTGGGTCATGTAGTGCTGGATGGCGAGCGGCAGGCGGGTCATGGCGAGGGGCCTCCAAAGTCCCCGGCGCAGCAGACACCATGGCCCGCGCGGGGTCAGCGGGCTGAGGGGCTAGCTGTGGGCGGCGCGAGTGCGTACGGGCGCGCTGGGTGATCGATTCGGACGAATTGAACGGTTGAACGCTTTATCTACCGTACACGGAAGAGTTCAGAGCCATCGGAGCTCGCTGGCCTGCGAACAATAGGACGGAAGCCTCCGCAGCGGCCATCCTGTCGCTGCCCGGGCTGCATCAGGCAACTCCCGTGATCTCACGCTCCAGCGAATACGCGATCCGCGCCCTCACCTTCCTCGCAACGGAAAGCGATGGCCGCCACCACCTAGCCCGCGATATGGCCGAGCGCCTGGGCATCCCGGCCCCCTTCTTGGGCAAGGTGCTGCAACCGCTCGTGACCAAGGGCCTGCTGCACAGCCAGCGCGGTCGCAGCGGCGGCTTCAAGCTCGCCCGCACTGCCGACCAGATTCGTCTGGTGGAGATCGTCGAGGCCGAAGAGACGCTGCACCCGGCGGACACCTGTGTGCTGGGGCAAAGCGAATGCCGCGACGAAGGCGCCTGCCCGTTGCACGAGTATTGGAAGGCGACGGCCAACGCCTACCACGCCAAGTTGCGCGGTACGACGCTGGCCGATCTGGTGGAGTACCGCCGCCGGCACCCGAGCTGCCTCTATCCCGAGCAGGACTTGACGAAGCTCCAGCAGGTGCGCGAGCAGCGGCGGGCGACGCCGGATGCCGTGCCCGCCTGAGCCGAGCGACTGTCAAGTACCCTTGACAGGAACCTTGCCCGAGGGCGTGGGCTCCACCTTCGGAACGGTGACTTCCAGCACACCGTTCTTGAAGGTAGCGACCACAGACTCGGGCTCAAGGCGCGCGTTGCGAGGCATGGGAATCGAGCGACGGAACGAACCGTAGCGCGATTCGACTCGCAACCACTCGCCTTTCTTGGACTCCTCTTCGAAGCGACGCTCGCCCGAGATGACGAGGTTGTCGCCACGCGTCTCGACCGAGATGTCCTTCTCGCGCAGCCCAGGCAACTCGCAGGTGACAGTCCACTGCTTGTCGTTCTCGGCCACATTGACGGGCGGGATGATCGAGCCGGTGATCACCGAGGGCAAGCGCCCGT
>CAIKQM010000471.1 GCA_903829565.1 uncultured Planctomycetota bacterium | reverse complement strand
CTTTCATCGATGTCTACGCGCACGTGGAGCTTGGACAGGTCGCCCAACAGAATCAGCGGCCGCGCCACCACTCCGGAAGGTGCGTACTCGCCGGGCCGCACTTCCAGTTGCAACACCACTCCATCGATAGGTGCACGCACGACCATGCGCTCCAGATCCGTGCGCGCAGCGGTTACCTGCGCTTCGGCTGCAGTCAACTTCGCGCGCACCAGCGCCACATCCGGCTCCCACGCACCCAAGGCTTGCGTGTCCCGCGCGGCTTCGGCTTCGATGACGCGCGCACGCGCCGTCAACACCGCGCTCTTGCGACGGTCCAGTTCCTGCTGCGCGATGGCACGCTTATCTTGCACCGACTCGGCCAAAGCCAGTTGCGTCTGCGCATCGGCCAAGAGTGCTTGCGCAACTTCGACCGCAGCCCGCGATGGTGGCAGACTCTCCGGACGCGGCAGCGCTTCCAAACGCTGCATCTCCGCCCGCACCGCAGCGACTTCGGCTTCGGCTACCGCCAGAGCCGCGCGTTCCTTGCGATCGTCGACTGCGAACAGCGTGTCGCCGCGACGCACAGCGCTGCCGACCTCGACATTCACAGTAGTGACCACGCCACCCACTTGAGCGCCAATGGCAATGTTGCGGCTGCGCGCTTCGACAATGCCTGCACCTGCGATGGTCGTGGCATAGGGCGCGCGAGCCGGTTCCGCCACCGGCTTCGCCACGGGAGTCTGTTGCGATGAGTTGGCCGCGGTGTGAATGGCAAACACCAAGCCGAGGGCCGACAAGAGCGGGAGCAGATACTTGATGACCATAGTCGTGTTTCGTCAGTTGTGTCTGGGATCTGCGTTAGTGAGTGACGCTGCTGGGTGCATCAATGCCCACGATCGAGCCATCGTTCATGCGGGCGATACGGTCCGCAAAGTGGAAGGTGCGGCTGTCGTGCGTGACGATGACCAAAGCCCGTCCAGGAGCGACTGCGACCTCACGCAAGAGCTCCATCACGCGCCGGCCCGTGTCCTGATCGAGGGCACTGGTGGGCTCGTCACAGACGATCAGCTTCGGCTCATGCACCAAGGCACGCGCGATGGCGATGCGCTGCTGTTGGCCACCGGACAACTGTGCAGGCAGCGAGCGCGTGCGCTCGGCGAGGCCTACTTTTTCCAACATGGCTTCGGCGCGCTGTACGGCTTCCTTGCGAGGAGTGCCCATGACCAACAACGGCACAGCAGCGTTCTCTGCCGCGGTCAAAGCCGGCAACAGGTTGTACTGTTGGAACACGAAGCCCACGGTGCGGCCGCGGAACTTGGCCTTTTCGCGTTGTCGCATGGCCTTGACATCTGCGCCAAAGACGCGCACATCACCGCGGTCTTGATCCAAGATGCCTGCGATGATCGAGATGAGCGTGGTCTTGCCGCATCCGGACGGCCCCACCAACATCAGCAACTCACCCGTGCGCACATCCAGATCGACATCACGC
This sequence comes from uncultured Planctomycetota bacterium, assembly GCA_903829565.1. Classification (GTDB taxonomy): domain Bacteria; phylum Planctomycetota; class UBA1135; order UBA1135; genus SXXH01. Next base: position 72 of record CAIKQM010000471.1, on the reverse strand, counting down.
AGTGCATGCACGACTTCACCAGCGGTGCCGTAGCTCTTGGCCACACCGCGACAGATCACTGCCAATTCATCG
>CAIKQM010000470.1 GCA_903829565.1 uncultured Planctomycetota bacterium | reverse complement strand
TGTGTTGCACCGGGCTTTGAGTTCGCCGACTTTCAACTGTTGGGGCAACTGCCGAATGAACTAGCTGCCTTTCGACGCACCTTTCCCAAGCTCGTTCCCTAACCATGACCAGCGCTTTCGCTTGCACGAATCTGGGCCGCAGGTATCCGGTGCGCCTTGGATTGCAGAGCGTGCACGCGTTACGCGGAGCGACTCTATCGTGTCAAAAGGGATGGACACTTGCTCTTGCGGGCCCCAATGGCTCGGGCAAGAGCACTCTCCTGCGCGTGTTGGCCGGCTTGGAACCGCACGACCAAGGCGAGTTGACTGTGCTCGGTGGATCACCGAGGGACAGTTCCATCGCCGCGCGGATTGGCTATTGCCCCCAAGAGGCACCTACCCATCTCGAGCTCGGCTTTCGCGAGGCCTTGCTCCTTGCAGCTGCCTTGCGCGGCATGAATGGCACGCGAGCCACACAGCGCGTGGATGAATTGCTTAGTCAACTAAAATTGACAGCCCATGCCAAACTGCGTGTTTCGCGCGGGTCCGGTGGTATGGTGCGGCGCTTCGCCCTTGCGCTGGCCTTCTTGCATGAGCCTGAACTGATCTTCCTTGATGAAGCCACCTCAGGCTTGGATGCAGAGGGCTTTCAAGCGTTGGATCTTCTGTTGCGCAGCGCGAAAGCCAAAGGCTGCACACTTGTGGCCGCGTCCCACTTGCCTGCGGATTGGACGGGGCGCGCAGATCGCTTGGCCGTGGTGCTGGATGGGCGTATTGCGGCCATCGGACAGCCAGACGAGCTGCTGGCAGGGCGTGACTTGCTGCGGCTTTATGGTGAGTTGGCCGCCAACCACTCCAACAACACTCAGGTGCCATCCGCGTGAGAGCTTGGCCGCTGGGTCGCATGGTCTACGCCGAAGCACGCCGCGCGTGCGGCTGGACCGCAGGACTGAGCCTCGCGCTCGCCGCGTGCGGTGCGTGGCTCGCCACAGCGCAGACGATGGAACGCGTCTCCGGACTCATCCCCACCAGCGCTTCCGCAGCACTCGAGCGACATGGAGCATGGTGCGCCGTGTTGTTGGTGCTTTGCCCCTGTTGGTCGTGGCTCGCGGCAGTGCGCGGTGATGCACTACGCACCAAAGAGCGGACACTGTGGCTTGTAGGAGGTGCGGATGCGTGGCAAGCCTCCGTCTCTCAAGTCTTGGGACTGTGCACTGTTGCGTTGGTGAGCGTGCTGTTGCTTGCCTTGATGATTGAGTGGCGAGCTGGTGCAACAACCTTGCCACGCGAGCTTGGACCTGCGGTGGCACCGCACGGAGTGTGGATCGACCACCAAGGGCTCACATGGTCTGCGCACACGCCACCACCTGCTGATGCAGCCATGCTCTGCGTGCCGCTAGGGCTCGGCTCGGGTGCGGGTGCAGCCACCCGAGTCGAGTTCAGCGTCTCGTCCTTGGGCAGCACGCGGCGCAGCGAGTCGTTGATCGCCCTGCAAGGCGATGCGTGCGTGGCATGGCCCGCAGACACGAGTGACACGTTCGACACAGGCACCACCTTGCAGTTGCGCACCATGGAGCCCGCTGCGCGCGTGTGGTTGATGGAAGGAGCCCATTGGCAAGCCGCGCCCGAGCCCGCTTCGACAGCCAGCGTCGAACTCGCGCTGCGCACACTGCTGCTCTTGGCTGTGCTAGCCGCTTGGGCACATGGCCTCGCCATGTGGATGCGTCCGGCACTTGCTGCCGTAGTTGCGCTGCTCACTTGGGGTGCTATCGCCTTCGCATGGTCACCCGCATGGCTCGCCGGAGCGCAACTGCCCGAAGCGCTCTACACTCTGCGCGCAGGCAGCATCCCCATCACGATCGATGCGTGGAGCGTGGCCGATGCACTCGCCGGTGCGCTTGTTGGGCTCGTGCTGTCGGTGCGCGGCCTCGCACGCGGAGCAGCAGCATGAGCAAGCTCTGGTGGTGCGTGGCAGGTACCGCGCTGCTAGCGACCTCGCCATGGTTGCCGACGCGCGCACCTGCGCCCACAAGCTGGCTGCACATGCTGCTCGGCCCGCTAGCAGCTCCCCTCGCGCGAGCGCAGTGGGTCTACACCGACGCAGCCTTACGCGAAGGTCGCGTGGATCTCGCGCTGCGACGCGCCGACACGGCGTTGGCGCTGGATCCGAGCGACACCAGCGGCTGGTTGTTCCTTGCGCACCACCTGGCCTTTGAACGCGGCAGCATTGCCCGCACTCCCGATGCAAGCGAGCGCGCGCTCTGGATTCGTGCGGGCCTTGACCTTCTGGAACGCGGCCGCGCATGGGCCAAGGAGCCGGGCGCCTTGGACCTGCGACGCGGCGCGATTTGGGCTGCTTTGGCCGAGGTGGATGAGTTGCGCCCACCCCACATCACGGCCGAGGACGCTCGCCGACGCGCCGCAGAGGCCTTTGAAGCCGCCGCGCAGGCTGGACACCTTGAGCCGCAGTACGAAACGCATGAGCACGGACCGGCCGAGGATCGCTAGAATCTCCGCCCTGTGATCGCGGCCTTCGCTGACCTCCTGCAACGCGTGCTCCAAGTCCTCGTCGACTGGTTCACGCAGTACCCGCACCTCGCGCCGTTCGCGGTCTTGATGGCGTGCGGCTTGGGGCTGCCTCTGCCCGAAGAGTTCACGCTCATCGGCTGCGGCTACCTGTGCCACAAGGAGATCGTCGACTTCCTCACGATCACTGCCGTGTGCTCCGGCGCCATCTTGGGCGGCGATTCGATCCCTTACTTCCTCGGTCGGCGCTATGGACTGTCGGCGCTGAAGATCAAGTGGGTCGCCAAGGTGCTGCACCCCGAGCGCTTTGCCGAGCTCGAGCGCAGATTCGCCTCCAACGGCAACTGGGCCATCTTCACCTGCCGCTTCCTGCCGGGACTCCGCATGGGCGGCTACTTCGTGGCCGGCACGATGCGCATGAGCTACACGCGCTTCCTCCTCTTGGATGGACTGGGCGTGCTCATCAGTGTGCCGACCTCGATTTGGATCGCTTGGAAGGTCTTTGACCGCATCGGCGATGACCTGCGCGAGGCAGCGGCCAAGGTCTCGTCCTACAACCACACGGTGCTTTACACCGTGTTTGGAGCCATCGTCCTGTACCTGACGTGGCGCTGGTGGAAGCGGCGCCGCGCAGCCAAGTCGACACCGACGGGTGGCGTGCAGTAGACTGGCAACCGAGGAACTCAACTGGACCCCAAGCAGCTTGCCGCTTGCGCCGCCGCGCTCGCCGAACAAAAAAAGGCCGTCGACATCAAGGTCTACGACGTGTCGGAGCACTTGCGTGTTGCCGACTACTTCGTGGTCGCGACTGGCCTGTCCCGCCCGCATGTGAAGGCCTTGCATGACGAGATGCATGTGCGTCTCAAGCAGATGGGTGAAACGCACTCCAAGGCTGAAGGTGCGGAGCTCGGTTGGTGGGTGCTGCTCGACTACATCGATGTGGTGGTGCATGTGCTGCAGCCGGAAGCGCGCGAGTACTACCAGCTAGACCAGCTGTACCGCGAGTGTCCGCTGCTCGATTGGAAGTCGGTGCCTCTGCCTGAGGCACTGTTGGCCGACGAAGACGCGTGAGCGTCGCACCCTTCGCGTTCCATGCGCTGGTGGGATAGCGAGACTTGGGATGGCGCTGCAGGAGCACGAGAAGCTGCCTGCCAGCGTGATGTCCCGATCTTGTTGCGGATTGGAGCCACTTGGTGCCCCCACACGCGCTGGCAAGACGCACAGTTTGACGATGCGCGCGTAGTCACGCTCCTTTCCGAGCGCTTTGTGTGCGTCAAGATCGACAAGGATCGTCGACCGGACCTGGATCGGGCGTACGCAGTGCAGGGCTGGCCGACCTTGGTCTGGCTCAATCATGAGGGTGAAGTACTTGCGCGCAGTTCGGCCTTGGAGGCCGAGGCACTCTTGTGGCGCGCAGCGGAGGTCGATGCGGCTTGGAGCAGCGGGCA
>CAIKQM010000469.1 GCA_903829565.1 uncultured Planctomycetota bacterium | reverse complement strand
TGTGGGTCGGCGATGTAGGCCAGAACCTATGGGAAGAGGTGTGCGTGGTCCGCAAGGGCGAGAATCACGGTTGGCCCTTCCAAGAGGGCTTCCATGACTTTGACACCAAACGCAAGAAGCGCGGCCCTGGCGTGTTCGTGGCCCCGTTAGTCGAGTACAAGCACGACGAAGGACAGAGCATCACCGGCGGCTTCATCTACCGCGGCACACGCGTGAGCGCGTTGACCAATCGCTATGTCTATGCCGACTACCAGAGTGGTGTGGTCTGGAGCATCGCTGCCGATGAGAAGCAGCCCGGCACACCGCGGCGTGAGGCGCAGCTGGGTGGGATCGCGAGTTTCGGGCTCGATTATCGCGGTGAATTGTATGCTTGCAGCTTCGACGGCCGCATTCACCGCTTTGTGGCGGCGAGTGCGCCTGTCAAGTAAGTTTGTCAACCAAACACGGCACCTTGCGGAGCGAACCGGCGCTCCTTGAGCCATCCTGCTGATGATCTGCACTACTTTCTGCACGAGTCTGTCACTCGCACTTCTGGCTAGCCCGCACCTGCCTGACGGCGGCACTCCCAGCACCATCAAGGCAGCGCCTGCGCCCGCATACCTATCCAAAATCGCCATCGTTGGCGCGAGCATCAGTGCCGACTTTGGCCTGCGCGATCCCAAACAGCCCAAGTCCTCACCCACGCGTGGTTGGACCATGCTCGTGGATGGTTCCATCATGTGCGATCACGAAACGCTGACGCTGGCCAGCGGCTTCTTGTTCGCCAATCCGGCCGAGTCGCTGTCCAAACAACTTGACAAGGCTAAGAGCGCGAAAGCAACCACGATCATCGGGCTCGATGCACTGTTCTGGTTTGCGTACGGCCAGCGCCCTGAAGCGGAGCGCATGGCCTTCTTCGAGCGCGGCTTGACCTTGCTGGATACGGTCCAAGTGCCGCTGGTGGTTGGCGACATCCCGGCGCTCAAGGAGGGACCGATGCTCATGGCGACCATGATCCCCTCGCCGGAGACTATCGAGGCCTTGAACACACGCTTGGCAGCGTGGAGCAAGCCCAAGACGTCCCTTGCGCTCGTCCCCTTGCGCAAGGCGGCCGAGGCGATGCAGGCGGGCACGGAGATTCAAGCGTGGGGACATCGCTTCCCGACCAAGGGTGGGCCGCCTGTGCTCCAACCAGACCAGCTGCACACGACCTTCCATGGCTCGCTCGCCTTGTGGTGTTTGACCCTCGACAGCTGGCGCACGATCGTGCCCGAGGACCAACTCTTCGTGGTCCAGCAATCGCCGGGCGGCATCCAAATGGCGCTGAATTGGCGCTTTGATCCCGATATGGAGATCGTGGACTACAAGCCCATCGCACCGGACCTGGAACAACGGAATGCGTATCCACGCTCCAAGGGTCTGCGCAAGGTGGAGCCTGTCGCCGCGCCAGTTACGCCGAAGCAGAAGGACTAGCGCAACCGACGATGGCAAGTTGGGACCGCACTTGGTAGCAAGGCTCTGCCCATGACCAGTGCGAGTGCCCAACTACAGCCGGATCTGCAGCGCGTGCGCGCGGCGGTGAAGGCTCATTTTGGCTTCGAGCACCTGCGTCCTCTGCAAGAGCAAGCCATCGAATGCGTGCTGGCCGGACGCGATGCGGTGGTGGTGTTGCCCACCGGCGGTGGCAAGAGTCTGTGCTTTCAAGCACCGGCCCTCGTGCTGCCGGGTGTCACCTTGGTGGTGTCGCCGCTCATCTCGTTGATGCAGGACCAAGTCGCGGGCTTGTTGGAGAACGGCATCGCCGCCGCGGCCTTGAGCAGCGCGCTGGATTGGGAGCGCAAGAAGCAGATCGAGACCAAGCTCGAGCGCGGTGAGCTCAAGCTGCTCTACTGCTCACCCGAGCGATTGGTTGGTGACGGCTTTCTGGCGCGACTGGAACGCTGGAAGGTCACGCGGCTGGCGATTGATGAGGCGCACTGCATCAGCCATTGGGGCCACGATTTCCGGCCTGAATACCGCATGATCGGCGAGCTGCGCCGCGCGCGGCCTGACTTGCCGGTGATGGCCTTGACGGCCACGGCTACACCGCGCGTGCGCGAGGATGTGGCGGCGCAGTTGGGTTTGAAGTCCCCCACCGTGCTGGTAGGTGGATTTGACAGACCGAACCTGTGCTACCGCATCAAACCGCGCGGCGACATTGTGGCCCAAACCATGGAGGTGGTGGCGCGCCATCGCGACCGAGCCGGCATCGTGTACGTCCAACGACGCGCGGATGCCGATGATTTGGCCGCCAAGCTCAAGGGCAAAGGCGTGCGTGC
>CAIKQM010000468.1 GCA_903829565.1 uncultured Planctomycetota bacterium | reverse complement strand
GCGCTTGCTGCTTGTGCGGCATTCAGCTCATGGAACGCGACTGTCCATGGCCAAGGCACGGGCAGTGCCGCGTTGAGTGCATCTTGCCGCAGGTAAAACAGGATCGAGTCGTAGAAGGCCGTGGCAAAGCCATCTACACAAAGCACCGCGCCCAGCACCGGGGCGTACCCCACAAGCACTCCAGCTACGAGTGCAGCCGTTTGCTGCAAGCTGCCTCGTAATGAGCCCGCGCGCCATGCGCACACCACCACCACCACCAGCGCAGCAAGACCACCATACGCCCCAAAGTTGCGCGCAAAGACGGCTGTGGTGCCGACCCACACACCCATCTCGGCTGCACGGCGCGCACTCGGTGCCTCCAGCATCCGTACCGCGACAAGCGTGCCGCAAAGAGCAAGTGCGGGCTCGTACAGCTTCCACGGCGGGTACATCCACGCTGCCAACAGGATCCCGCCCAGCGCGAGCTCCCACGGTTGACGAACAACGCGACGCAGCACGCACAAGCCAGCTGCCAAGCCGAGGCTAGCGAAGATCCATGTGGCAGCGCGCAGCCCGATCAGTCCATCGCCCCATACCCACGACCAAGCCGCGGCCCACCAATAGCGGCCCGGATCGTACGAGCGGAAGTCGCGCAGAGGGACTTCCCCGGCCAAGACTCGCAGTTCGCCGTACCACAAGAAGGCCTCATCCTGCAGGTTGAAGCCCAGCCGCGCTTGCGTCGTCAGCGCCACGATCAACATGGTCACGGCCAGCAACCACGCCCACGCTGTGCCGGCTCGACTGCTCATCGCCGCTGCCTTCATCCGTCAAACTCGTGCAGCGCGCCGATCACTTCGCCTTGCTCCGACTCGGACAAAGAGTTGAAGAACGGCAAGCGCAGCAAGCGACTCGACACACTCTCGGTCACGGGGCAGTCACCCTCGCGTCCACCGTACTTGCGCCCCATCTCGGAGATGTGCAATGGCAAGTAGTGGAACACAGCCAGGATGCCGCGCCGTTCCAAGTGATCGATCAAGCGCTCGCGCTGCGCGGTGTCGCGCAGCAGCAAGTAGTACATGTGCCAGCTCTGCTCACGATCGGCTGGAACGCGCGGTTGCGTGATGCCCAGCTTGGGCGCCCATGCCGCCAACTCGCGGTCATAGCGTTGCCATAGCTCGCGGCGCTTGGACTGAATGCGCTCGCGTGCCTCGAGCTGGGCCCACAAGAAGGCGGCCACCATATCGGACGGCAACCAGCTGGAGCCTAGGTCCACCCACGTGTACTTGTGCACCAACCCGCGCAAGAAGCGCGAGCGATTGGTGCCTTTCTCGCGCACGATCTCCGCACGTTCGATCAGGGCTTCGTCGTTGACCAGCAACGCTCCGCCTTCGCCGCAGGTGAAGTTCTTTGTCTCGTGAAAGCTTTGCGTGGCCAACGCGCCCATCGTGCCCAACCAACGGCCGCGGTACTTGCCGTACAAGCCATGAGCGTTGTCTTCCACGATCGGCACGCCGTGTCGCTGGCCTAGCGCGAGCAGCTCGTCCATTTCGCAAGCGACACCCGCGTAGTGGAGGGCCACGATGGCCTTCGTGCGCGGTGTGATCTTGGCTTCAACATGGCGCGGATCCAGCCCCAGCGTCTCGGGCAACACATCGACGAACACGGGCGTGGCACCGCGCATCACAAAGGCCAGCACTGTCGTGACGAACGCAAAGCTCGGCACAATGACTTCGTCGCCGGGTCCACAGCGCGTCAAGAGTGCGCTCATTTCCAGCGCATGCGTGCAATTGGTGGTCAGTAAAGCTCGCTTGACACCCAGTTCGCTCTCCAGGAGTGCGTGGCATTGCTTGGTGTAGTGCCCATCACCCGAGATGTGGCCGCGCGCGATGGCGTCGGCGATGTAGCGATTCTCTTCGCCAGCAAACGAGGGTTTGTTGAAGGGGATCTTGTACTTGCCCATGGCTAGCTTTGCTGCGGCTCGTGGCTCAGCCAAAGATGTTGCCACACTTGCTGGCGTTGGACGACAAAGCTGTGGGCGGCATACAAGCGCAGCGCCGCTGCATTGCGGCCTTGCGTGACGACGGAGGTGCGGGTGAGGCCTCGCGCCTGCGCCCACAGCAACGCAGCACGGACCAGTGCGCCGCCCAGCCCTTGGCCGCGAGCGGCCTCCGCGACGGCCACCAGTCCGATCTCTGCGTGGGCGTCGGGACCCGCGCCACGCGCATGACAGGAGATGTATCCGACGGCCTGCGCGCCTGACGTGGCCACAAACACGGCGTCTGCCTGGCCCTGCGCTGCTTTGCGGATCCACGTGGCGTACAACTCGGCGCAGTGTGTGCGCGCAAAGTGCGGGTCATTCCAGAAGCGCGAATCGCTGTGGGCTGTGCGCGCGATCGTTGCGAGTGCCGGCAAGTCTTCGGGGACTGCGGCGCGCACCTGCGACAGCTGTTGGCTGGCGATCGCTGGCGACACAGGCGCCGAAGTGCTCAAGGTGGTGCGCACATCCACCTCGAGTGCTCCATGGCGTGCGAGCCACGCACGCTTGTTCAGCTCGTGGCTTTCACTCAGCACATAGAGGCAATCCACGCGTTCAGCTCGGCATGACTGCAAGGCAGCCTGCAGGTCGGTTTCGCTGCGCACCTCGGCGGCCAACGTCGCAATGCGCAGGCCGAAGAACGCACTATCCCAGTCGAGTACGCGTACCCCGTTCATCGTTCGCAGCGCACTGCGTACGTGGGGCGGTCCATGCTGCGGAAGTGCACACGCGCCAAGTACTCGCCAAAGATGCCGAGCGCGAACAGTTGCGCGCCCGAGAAGATGGCGATCATCGATGCAAGGAAGGTGAAGCCTTCCACCGGGCTACCCCACAAGACCTTGGTCAACACGACATACACCAAGATCCCCAGCCCCACTAGCGTGAAGGCAAAGCCAGTCCAGCTAGCCAGCCGCAGCGGTGCTGTACTGAAGCCGGTCACCATGTTCATGGCATGCGTCAGAAGCTTGCTCACGGTGTAGTTCGAGGCCCCGATCGTGCGCGGATCATGGCGCACTTCGACGGCAGCAAAGCGCGTCGTCGCCCAAGTCAGCAACACATCCAGCGACACATATGGATTGCGATACTGGTCAAAAGCCTCGCGCAAGCGCGTGCGGAACACGCGCAAAGCGCTGACCTTGCGCGCTGTCTCGGCGCCCATCGACTTCTGCAAGGCGAGTTTGGTGATCTGCGAAGCCAAGTCGCGCAAGAGCCCGTGCTGCTCGTGCTTGGGGGTTCCATAGACCACATCGGTGTGGCCATCCAAACGCGCGAGCAACTTGTGCAGCTCTTCCGGCGGGTGCTGCAAGTCATCATCCATCGTGATGACCAGCTCGTGCTTGGCAGCGCGCAGCCCGCACAAGAGCGCGTTGTGCTGCCCGTAGTTGCGCATCATGTCAAAGCCACGGACCCATGAGTGGCGGGCGCACAGCTCTTCGACTACGCGCCAGCTACCATCACGCGAGCCATCGTTGACCAGGATCAGCTCGAAGCTCGGTGTCAGCGCACGCAGCGCCGGCTCCAACCGCTCGACGAGTGCACGCAGGGAGCCTTCGCTGTTGTAGACGGGCACCACGACGCTGATCGTAGGTTGCGACATGAGCTTGATCTTATCGACCATTCGTGGGGGACGACTTGGGGCGCACTTGCCAGACGTAGGCCTCGCCTTGGACGCGCGGGGCGCCATAGCGCTGCGTCAGCCACTCAGCCCACGGTTTGTCCGCAGGAATACGCGGCGAAAGCAGCACATGGTCGATGCGCTGGCGATCGAAGACACCCTCCGCAGCGGCGAAGTCGTTACCCGCGCGTCGTACGGCGAAAAAGAGGCTCCACACCGGCTGCTGCAGGAACACCGAGGTGTGCCAACCGATAGGAGCCGCCACGCGTGCGTCCTTTGGCAGCAAGGTCTTGGCGTCCGCAGCCAAGCGTGTGAAGTACTCGTGCTGGCTTTGGGCTTGGCTCCAATGCGCGCGCGGATCCATGCTGCTGGCGCTCCAGGCTAGCACCACCAAGGCAGCAACACCGTGTGCGGTGGTGACGCTCAGGCGTCCGATCAACAGGATCAAGCCTTCGAAGGCGGCCGGCAAGGCCACAAGCCAGATCGGCAACAGCAGCCGGTCGCGGAAGCCAAAGTAGATCAGGATCACCGCTGTGGCACCGAGTGCGAACAGCTCTGGCGCAGCGCGTCGGCGCCACGCGATCCAAGCCACCAGCGCTAGCACCAGCGCGCCCAGAGCTTGTTGGCTGAGCGTGCCCTTCGAAGTCAGCATGCCGCTGCCAAGCAAACTGGACACCTGCGTCCAGCGTTCGGGCACGCGTCCCACGATGTCGCCGATGCTGCGCCACGGCGAGGAAGGATCTCCGCCATCGACATGCCACATCGCCGCCGAGTAGCTATGCAGGAAGTTCTGCTCGACCGGAACGGGCGGGGGATTCGCCCCCACGTACAAGTCCCAAGGCAGCTTCACAAGCCAAGCGGCGGCGACCAAAGGCACCAAGCGCCAGACGACGAAGGCTGTCCAATTCTTTTGACCGCTGCGCCAGTGCGCAAACGTGCGCGCTGCCACGATCGCCGGCACCAGCAAGATCGCGATGCTGCGCATGTAGGTTGACAGGCCGATGGCCAGACCCACGACTGCACCCGTCCACCATGCTCCGCGCGTTCCATTGCCGCGCGCCTGTGACCAGCGCTCAAGACCCAAACACAGCAACACCAACGCAGCACCTGGCACATCCGACATCACTTGGTTGCACAGCTCTTGGTAGGGCGTGCTGAACCACACAACCAAGGCCAGCAACCACGCCAACCACACCGGCACACGTGTGCGTGCATGCAGGTACATCCACACGATGCCTGCAATGCCGATGCAGCTGGTGACCAGATTCATCCACCACCAACCATCCACAGCCCAGCTCTCGCCGCGCAAAGCCATGACGACGGCCGTCAAGTAGCTCGTGGCCGGTGGCCGGATGGTGAAGGGCACACCCAAGTAGCTGTAGCCGTCGCCCGCAAGGATCGAGCGCGCGCAGGCCACATAGATGGCCGCGTCGTTGGTCTCGTCATTCGCCTCGAACCAACCATGCACAAGGAACGGCAGCGTAGCCGCACACACCAACACCAAACTCCACAGCCAGCCTCTGTGGTAGCGCCGCTCGTGCTCAGTGGCCATCGCCATCGGTGTACCCCAAACCACTCAGAGCTCGTTGCGTGGCTGCATCCATCGGCCGCTCCTTGGCCGCGCCGGTGGTGGACTGGGCTTGGAACCAAGCCTCATGCAAGGACAGCAACTGCTTGACCACACCCGGATTGGCGGGTGCAAGGTTCACTTGCTCCAACGGATCTGTGCCGAGCTCATGCAACGAGATGGGATCACGCGAGTCGAGCACGAGGCGCCAGCGACCATCACTGATGGCATAGGCCACTTTGCTTTGGCTTGGATTGCCAAGGTAGGCCGACAGCGGGCGCTCTGCCGGCGGACGCCCGGCCAACAGCGACACACCGCGCGCAGCTGCGGTCTCTACACCCAGTGCATCCAGAATCGTCGGCTTGAGGTCCAAGTGCGACACCATGCGCGCTTCCCGCGTCGCTTTGCTGGCGCCGCTCGCGCCCGGGGTGCGCACCAGCAGCGGTACACGCGTTTGCTCGGCATGCACCGACTCGCCATGACAGAACCACCAGCCACGTTCACCCAAGGACTCGCCGTGATCGGCGGTGAAGATGATCAACGCATCCTCGTACCAGCCCTGATCGCGCAACCATTGCAACACGCGGCCTGCATGCTGATCGAAGTACCGAATCTCCGCGTCGTACAGATCGGCATAGCGCGCAGCACCGCCATCGCGCACACCATCCATCGACTCTTCGGGCAAGTACTGGTACGCGGGGATCGCATTCCGCACGCCCACACTCTTGTCGGCGACCGGCAAACGTTCGCCATCGAGCTTGCCCTTGTACACATCCATCTCCGGCGGCGGCGTGTACGGACCATGCGGGTCTTGGAAGTGCACCCACAAGAAGAACTCGTCCTCACCTGCAGTCTTGCGCGCCTGCAGCCACTCCAAGGCTGCGTCGGCACAATCCGGCGCCACACGCTCGACGATGGGCCGCTGCAACTCGCGGCTTTTCATGTCGTCGTTGTACAGCTCGAAGCCCTGCTGCAAGCCCACATCGCCCATCTCGGCCGGCGGGCGCTTGAGCACGCCGTTCGACACAAAGGCCGCAGTCGTCAAGCCCGCTTGACGGACCCGTTCGGCAATGGTCACGACCTCACTCGGCATCTGGTTGCGATTGGTGTAGGTCGCACCGATCTCGTGTGGCAACAAGCCCGAGTGCAAGGACGACAACGCCGGCACGGTCACGGGCGCGGTGCACCAAGCCGAGTCGTAGACCGTGGCCTCCGCGGCCAGACGGTCCAGCTGCTTGCTGGTGTCGCGCTGGTAGCCGTACATGCCCAAGCGATCTGCACGCAGCGTGTCGCAGGTGATCAAGATGACGCGGCGCGCCTCACGCGCATCGCCGCCGCAGCTCGGCAGCCAGAGCGCGCTCAGCACGGACAGCACAGCCCACAGGTGCACAGGACGTAGCATCACCCTCGATCCTAGGGTACCTGCGTCGTCTGCGGTACCATCTACCCCGATGACCCGTCCCTGGAAGACGATCGTGGTGATGCCGGCGTACAACGCGGCGAACACGCTGGAGCGCACTTGGCGCGATGTGCCCAAGGAGCACGTCGACGAGATCATCGTCGTGGACGACTGCTCGAAAGACGCGACCTGTGAGATCGCTGCGCGTCTGCCCGTGACCCTGATCCGGCACGAGAAGAACACGGGCTACGGCGGGAACCAGAAGACCTGCTACGACGCGGCGTTGGCCCGCGGCGCGGACTATGTGGTCATGATCCACGCCGACTACCAGTACGACGCGCGCATGATCACCACCGCCGTCGAGGTCATCCGGCATGGCATCTGCGATGTGGTGCTGGGCAACCGCATCCGCACGCGCCATGAGGCCCTATCCGGCGGCATGCCCAAGTCCAAGTACCTCGCCAATCGCGGCCTGACCATCATGGAGAACATGCTCTCCGGCCAGAACCTCGGCGAGTGGCACTCGGGCTTCCGCGCCTACTCGCGCGCCGTGTTGGAAGGTATTCCGTACCGCCGCAACTCCGACAACTTCGTCTTCGACAGCCAGTTCCTCGTGCAGTGCGTGCATCACGGGTACAAGCTCGGCGATGTGCCCGTGCCGGTGCGGTACTTTGACGAGGCCTCCAGCATCAGCCTGTGGAACTCGATGGTCTACGCGCTCAAGACGATGAGCACCTTTGCGCAGTGGTACGGCCACCGCATGGGCATCAAGCAACAACTATTCGAGGGTGGTGCGGGAAGGGGGGGTCGAACCCCCAAGGGTTTCCCCGCGGGATCCTAAGTCCCGTGCGTCTGCCAATTCCGCCATTCCCGCGCAGACCTCGAGGCGCGCGGAGTGTACTCGATCCGCGTCCGCTTTCGAGGCATGATGCGAACTATGACAATGGCAGCCGGACTCGCCGTGGCCGCAGCGCTGCTGTGGGTGTACCTGCGCACGCGCTCGGCACCGCGCTCGACGCGCTTTGCCTGGATCGGCTTGATCCTTGTTGGGTGTGCGGTCGGTTGTTTTGTCGCGGCCCCATGGTTGGAGGCTAGGCCCGTAGTCGAGCGCCTCGGCTGGGGCATCCTGGCTGCCGCTACCGGGCTCGCCCACGCTTGCGCGTTCAATCTGGTGCCGTTGCCGCACAACCGCACGCGTCTGCGCATGATCCTTGTGCCCTTGGGCATGTGGGCCGGAGGCGCGGGCTCGTTTGCGATCCTCACGCAACACCAGCATCCGTGGATGGACTTGGTGGCGCTGGCGCTGGCATTGCCGGTGGCCGCGGCGTGGGCGTGCGTACCGTTCCTTGCCCGCGCGCCCACGCATGTGCAGATGGGCGCGACACCCGTGCCGGCGTTGCGCTTCTGTTGCCCGCGCTGCGGCACAGTGGTCGATTGGGGCCGCGGCGTCTGGCCCTGCACGGATTGCGGGCTGTTCCTCAAGATCGACGTGCCTGCGGATGCGCACAGCGCGTCAAGTAAACCTGACGATCCCGCGGGCGCGGTGCACTTGCATTGCCCGGCGTGTCACGCGCCGCGCATCGCCACGCGCGGACGCAGCGTGTGCGCGCAGTGTCAAGCGACCTTGTCGCTGCACTGGAACATGCACCGCTAGCCCTGCACCGTTAGACGAGAAGCAGCCGCGCAGCGCTCAGGCGCGCATCGTCCTCGCGGCGCGCGATGGCGGCGAGTCCGGCCTCGTACTCGGTCAGGCGCTCGTTGTCCCACGCGCGCCGGTCAAAGCCATGCGCGTGGCGGAAGGCCTTCAGGTAGTGGTTGCGATCGCGATCGAGCGCGTCTTGGGCCACGATCCACGCCTCCATGGCCGCTTGCAGCTCACCGAGGTGCGCATGACCCGCG
>CAIKQM010000467.1 GCA_903829565.1 uncultured Planctomycetota bacterium | reverse complement strand
CGTCGTTCGGCAGCCCAATCGCGTTGCGAGGGCGGACGCAACACAGCATCTGCTCCCACGGCCAACCACACAGCCACCATGGCCGAGGAAAGCAGGCCTGCGTGCCAACGCGACCAATCCATGGCACCAGCCTATACGCTCGGTGCTCGGCGCACGAGAGCCAGCTTGAAGGGCCCTTCCCCATCGACAGTCGGGAAGTCCTCATCGGCACCTTGGATCTCGAGGGATTGGATCGCCACACCGCACTTCTCTGCTGTGCGCGCCAACGTCGCGGCAAACTGCGCACGCGAGACGCCTGCCACATGGTTGGTGGCCAGCAATAGCCCACCCGGCTCGAGGGCGAGCAAGGCCGGCTTGGCTAGAGAGGGATAGTCACGCTCCACATCCACAGCGCCGAATGGACCTCGACTGAAGGCCGGAGGATCCAACAGCACGATGTCAAAACGCCTTGGCAGAACACGCTCGTAGGCGCGCGCCGCGCCGCGGCCCTTCACGGGCAGGCCTGCAAGCTGGCGTGCGATGGGAATGCAGTCCTCTTGCACACAGCCCAAGCGCGCCGGATCGATGCCATTGAGCTCCGCGTGACGCTTGGCGACGTCAAGCGCAGACGCAGCAAAGTCAGCGGTCAGGCAGGTATGAGCACCGTGCTGCAAGGCAACCAAGCTGGCCGCCGCGGTGTACGAGTAGAGATTGAGGAAGCTCTTGTGGGCTGCTTCGCGGGCCAGAACGGCGCGCCCCAAGCGCAGATCGAGGAAGAACCACGGATCCTGCCCGCGATGGCGCGCTTGGAAAGCCAAAGCCGTGCCATGTTCACGGCACACTTGCGGCAGCAGTGCGAGCTCATCCGCATAGCCCGGCACCCGCTCACGCCCGCGGTGATTCCACACCAAAGGCAGTCCCAGCTGGGCCGCATGCAGGCGCACCGCATCCAACTCATCCGCGGTGAGTGGCTCACGAAAGGTCTGCGCCAAGAGCACCGAGCCGTACCGATCCAGCGTCAGCCCCGCGCGACCTTCCACGGTGCCATGAAAGACGCGCAACGAGTCTGTGCCTTCCTCGCGCAAGCGCACTAGCAGCGCCGCGCGACGCTGCCACGCGGACGCGAGAGACTCGGAGAGAGACGCCATCTTGCGCACAGCCTAGCGTGCAGCGACGATGCTGCCTGCATGGTTCTTGCTGACGGCATCAACATCGAGGGCGTCTCCATCGGAGGCTTGGAGACCTGCATCGACCTGCCTGAGTTCAAGGTCGCCCTCGACATCGGTCGTGTGCCGAACTCCGCCGTGGCGCGCAACACGATCCTGTTCACCCACGCGCACATGGATCACATGGGGGGCGTTGCCTGGCACTGTGCCACGCGCTCGCTACGCGGCTTGACACCACCGCGCTATGTGCTGGAACAATGCCACACCGAGGCGTTCAGTCGCATGATGGATGCGTGGCGCGCTTTGGATCGCTCGACCATGGCTCATGAGCTGGTGGCCGTTAAGCCCGGCGATACGGTGGACTTGCATGGTGGTCGCAAGGCCCGCTGCTTCCGCACCACGCACATCGTGCCGACGCTGGGCTGGTGCGTGCTCGAGACCCGGCGCAAGCTGCGCGCCGAGTGGCTGAATGTGCCACGCGAGGCGTTGATCCGCGCACGCGAACAAGGTGTCGAGCTGCAAGAAGAACTGGAAATCCCGCGTTTGGCGTTCTGTGGCGACACGACCATCGATGTGCTGGAACGCGAACCGCTCGCCCAGCAGGCACGTGTGCTCGTTCTGGAGTGCACCTTCTTGGACGATCAAATCACCGTGGCCGAAGCACGCGAGAAGGGCCATGTGCATCTCGATGAGATCTGCGCCAGGCCGGAGCTGTTCGACAAGGTAGGCACCTTGGTGTTGTCGCATGTCTCACCGCGTTGGACGCCAAGTCTTGCGCGCCGCATCCTAGATCGGCGCTTGCCAGCCGCGCTGCGGGCGAAGTGTGAGTACTTCTTGCCGACGCGGGAATCAGAGACCTAAGTCGCGCGCGGCTCGATGCGCGTGGGCATGCAGCCACGCGGTTGCCTCAGCCCCACTGCGCAAGTAGCCGCCACCCAACACCAACGCGCACGGCACACCGCGACGCGTCAGTTCGGACAAGACCCAGCGATCACGCGCGTACACGCCGTCGCCAGTCAGCCCCATGCGCCCGAAGCGGTCGTCGCGCGTGACATCGACTCCCGCGAGGTACACCACTAACTCGCCCGCACCGGCCTCCAGAAAGCGCGGCAACGTGCGCTGCAAGAGCTCCATGTACTCTTCATCGTCACAGCCGTCAGCCAGTTCCACATCGACGGTGGACTGTTCCTTGCGCAGAGGAAAGTTCTTCGCGCCATGCATCGAAAAGGTGCGCACGCGCGGCTCGCGCTGGAAGATGGCAGCTGTGCCATTGCCTTGGTGCACATCGAGATCCACCACCGAGGCCGATGCAATCTCCCCACGAGTCAGCAAGTCCACCAAAGCCACAGCCACATCGTTGAAAGTGCAGTAGCCCTCGCCACGGTCGGCAAAGGCGTGGTGCGTGCCTCCGGCCAAATTCGCAGCCAAACCGTGCTGAAGAGCCGTCTCACAAGCCAAAAGCGTACCGCCTACGGCAAGGCGTGAGCGGCGCACCAAGCGCGGCGACCAAGGAAAGCCCAGACGCTTGCGCGTGGACTCGTCAAGTTCTCCTGACAGCACACCCTGCACATAGGCAGGGGTGTGGACCTGCTCCAACAAGCGCAACGGAATCTCTGCGGCCTCGAGCCAGTGCGCAGGCTCTACCAACCCTTCCTTCAGCAACAAGTCCCGCAAAAGCGGGTACTTGCGCATCGGGAAGGGATGGCCGTCAGGCAGCTCGAACGCGTAGTCGGGATGCCAAACAGTGCGCACTGCGGTGCACGCTTCAGCGGTAAGCCGGCATGCCCGTCACTTCGTGACCAATGGCCAGCGTGTGGATGTCATGGGTACCTTCGTAGGTCACCACGCTCTCCAAGTTGGTCATGTGACGGCCGACCTGGTATTCGAGGCTGATGCCGTTGCCGCCCATCATGTCGCGCACGGTGCGGGCGCATTCCAGCGCCAACATCACGTTGTTGCGCTTGGCCATCGACACCTGAGCAGGTGTCAATTTGCCTTGATCCTTCATGCGACCCGCATTCAAGGCCAGCATGGCCCCGAGCGTGATCTGCGTTGCCATGTCGGCCAACTTCTTCTGCGGCAACTGGAACGCAGCCAAAGGCTTGTCGAACACAATGCGCTGCTTGGCATAGGAGAGGCCTTCGTCAAAACAGGCATACGCAGCACCCAAGGCGCCCCACGCAATGCCGTAGCGCGCTTGCGTCAAGCATGACAGCGGCGACTTCAAGCCATCGGAACCCGGCAGCAGGTTCTCGGCCGGGATGCGCACATCTTGCAGCACCAGCTCGCTGGTGACCGAGGCGCGCAACGACCACTTGTGCTTCTGTTCGGGGGCCGTGAAGCCGGGCGTGCCTTTCTCCACCAAGAAGCCCTTGATGCGACCATCCAACTTGGCCCACACCACCGCCACATCGGACAGCGTGCCGTTGGTGATCCACATCTTGCGGCCGTTGAGGATGTAGCTGTTGCCGTCCTTCTTGGCCGTGGTCAGCATGCCGCCCGGGTTGCTGCCAAAGTCCGGCTCGGTCAGGCCAAAGCAACCGATCGCCTTACCCGAAGCGAGCAACGGCAACCAGCGACGCTTCTGCGCCTCCGAACCCATGGAGAAGATGGGGTACATCACCAACCCACCTTGCACCGAGACGAAGGACCGCAAGCCGGAGTCGCCGCGCTCCATCTCTTGGTAGATCAGGCCGGCGGCCACGTTGTTGAGACCAGGACCGCCGTACTCGGTCGGAATCGTCGGTCCGAATACGCCTAGCTCCGCCAGCTCCGGCACCAAGTCCAACGGGAAGGTGCCGTTCTCAAAGTGCTCGGCGACGATCGGGAGGTAGCGCTCGCTCACCCAACCGCGCACCGTGTCGCGGACCATCAATTCGTCCTGCGAGTACTGTTCGTCGAGGTTGTAGTAGTCGAGTTGGCGGAAGGGTTGCATCGAGGAGGTCTTTCGAGGGGTGTGAGCCACGGCATTTGGCATCCGCCGTGGCAACCCTCAGTATACGCCCTACGCCCCCTCTTCGTCATCGGATGGACTCGACCTCGATCTGCGCCCGCTGCGGCTACCAAACCGTGCAGCCACCCTGCCCCGTGTGTGGTGGAGGGCCCGCCCATGCACGATTTGCGGGGTTCCCGGCCCGAGGGCTGCAGAGTGCGCTTGACGGCCTGCGCGCGCCTTATGTGGGTGCGCGCGTGCTGTACCAGACGCCGGGCACCAAGCGCTGGCTGGTGCCGCCTGTGGTGGCGGTGGTGCTGGGCTTTGCCGGTCTGGGCTGGTGGGCCGTGACACGTGTGTGGGCGTGGCTGGAACAGCTCGCCACTCAGGGCGAGGCGCTGCTTGCCGGGGATGCGTGGTGGCAGAGCATGGCCCAGTGGATCGGCCCCGCGGCTCTGGTCGGTGTAGCGCAGTGGTCAAGTTTTCTTGTCGCAGTCGTGGTCTTGCTGCTTGTGGCCACCTTCACCTTCAGCGTCGTGTACGAAGCCTGCTGCGGGCCGTTCTTGGACGTGATTCAAGCGCGCGTGGAGACCCACTGGTACGGACGCGACCCGCGCAGCCACGCGGCCACTTGGTCAACCCTGCGCGCTGTGCGCGCCAGCGTGCTCAGCTCGCTGCTCGCACTGAGCGTGCTGGTTGCCTTCGTGTGGGTGCAGTTCGTCCCGGTAGTAGGGCCACCGCTGTATGCAGGCATCGCGGGTTTTGCGACGGCCCTCACACTGTTGGACATCCCGCTCTCGCGCCGCAGTTGGACGGTTCGACGCCGCTTGAGCTTCATGCTGCGTTATCTGGTGCCAGTCACGATGCTGGGGCTTTCAACGGGCTTGCTCTTCTTGATCCCGGTGCTTGGCCCGCTTGTCGCTGTCCCCTCAGCGTCCATCGGCGGGCTGTGGCTGCTGCACCGCTTGGACAAGTCTACTTGACAGCCGGTTCAGGGCTTCGCACCCAGCACGATGATGTCGCGCGAACCAACTTGAGCGCGGAGCAACTCGACCGTGCGGGCCTTCAGTTCCGGCTCCAACTTGGCGTACTCGCGCTCTTCAATCAGACCTAGGAAATCGGTGCGTTCGCGCTCGAGCGCAGCCAAGAAGTCATTCGAGCGGCTGGTAGGCACGCCACCGTAGAAACGATAGCCCTCTGGTTGCACCCCACGCGTGGGGATCAGCACCGGCTTCTGGGGCAAGGCCGCCATGCGCTCGGCCAAGAGGCGCGCAGACTTGACCTCATCCATGACGGGCGCAACAAACAAGGCCGCGACCAGCAAGCCTCCACCGGTGGCATGCACGAGATGGTCCATGCCGCGCGGTCCGTGCGCACGACGCCACGCCAAACCGGCAAACAGCGTCAACACCAAGCCCAGCAGCACGCCAGCGGGCGCATACGGAGTCAGCTCTTGCAGCTGCGGCCAGGTGGCACGCACAGCGGAACTGTGTGCTGCTACGCCCACCACCAACACACCCACACCGACGAGGAAGAGCAGTGCTGCAGGGACGCGCACCGCACTACGCAGCCACGTACCGGCGCGCAAGCGGCACGAGAGTTCGTATGCCGCAAGGATCGCTGCGGCTGGGTAGGCCGGCAGCAAGTACAGCGGGCGCTTCACGGGAATGAGGCTGAAGACCACGACGCTGAAGCACAGCCACAAGGCAACCATGCGCAGGTTGCGTGCTTCCTGATCCTCTGCCTTGCGCGTGCGCCAAGCACGGCGCAAGGCCAACAGCACGAAGGCCGTCGTCGGCAACAAGAAGAGCGGCATCTCATACAAGTGTTCCCACAGCGGACCTTGGTGCGGTGCCTCACCCGACACGCGGCCCAAGTGCTGTTTGAAGAACAACTGCTCGGCCAAGCGTCGATCAGCAAGGCTGGCGAGCACGGCCCAGATGGCTACAGGAGCGACGGCAAAGAGTGCCGTGGGAATCCACCAACCCCACGCCATGCCTGTGCGCGCACCACGCGGTTGCGTCAAGCGCACGGCAAGCAGCGCGAAGCCCGCGTGCAGCCAAGCGACGGGGCCCTTCGCCATGGCAGCAAGGCCAAGCGCAAACCCGCCGCGAATGCTGCGGCGGTCTACAGGTTCTTCGCGCGCGATGAAGCGCTCGATGGCGTACAGACAGAAGAACGCCAAGAGCGGGTCGAGCTGCAGACGTCCGCCAATCTCGAGCACCATCGCGGTCCCGAGGTACATCGGCACCGCCCAGGCCGCGGCCACATCGCCAAACAAACGGCGCGTCAAGCGCTGGGCAATCCACGCCGAGCCAATGGTGGCGAGCATCGACGGCATGCGCATGGCGAACTCGGACCAATCGGTCAGACGCCCGAACAGTCCCGCCAGCCAGTACACCAAGGGCGGCTTGTCGTGATAGAGATCACCGCAGATGTGCAGCACCAACCATTCGCCGCGATCCCAGCATTCCTTGGCGATTTGTGCGTAGCGGGGCTCATCGGGCGCCCACAACCCGCGCATCGCCGCCCACGCCATGATGGGCACCAAGAGCCACCAACCACCAAGGAACGGACGGTCTTCGCGGGGAGTTTCTCGCATCACAGGATCCAGTTCGTCATCATGGCGCCGCCCCATCATGGCCGATCAGGCGCGGCAGTTGAAGCGCCGCAGACATGAAACACGACCGCATCGATCTGCTCCCCTTCCAAGTACGCGAGCGCTGGCCTTCGAGGCCCCCGCTCGCTTTGTCTCTGGTCGCGCCGGTGTACGACGAGGAAGCCAATCTGGAGCGCCTGTACCAGAAGGCCGTCGAGGTCTTCGGCTCGGAGGCCGCTTGGGAGCTGGTGCTCGTCGATGATGGCAGCCGCGATGGTTCGCCCGAGTTGATCCGCTCCTTGTGCAAGCGTGATCCACGCGTACGCGGGGTCTTCTTCGCGCGCAATTGTGGTCAAACGGCAGCGATCAGCGCGGGATTGCAAGTCGCAAGCGCCGAGCTGATTGCCACGCTCGATGCAGACCTACAGAACGACCCGGCGGATCTGCCGCGCATGATCGAACTGTTGCGCAGTGGCCAGCACGATGCAGTTGTCGGCTGGCGCAAGAAGCGCAACGACACCTTTGTGCGTCGCGTGAGTTCGAAGATCGCGAATGCGGTGCGCAACTCGATCAGCGGTGACTCCATCCGCGATACTGGTTGTTCGCTGAAGGTCTTCCGGCGCGAAGCGATCCAGGCGTTGCCGTTGTTCGAAGGCATGCACCGCTTCCTGCCGACGCTGTTGCGCTACCACGGCTACAGCGTGATCGAAACGCCGGTCGAACATCATCCGCGCGTCGCGGGCGTTTCGAAGTACGGTGTTTGGAATCGGGCCTTCAAGGCCACCAAGGATCTCTTCGCTGTGCGCTGGATGCGGCGTCGGCGTCTGTTGTTGCCGATTCGCGAGGTCATCGGTGGCTGAAGCTACTGTGCGGGCTCACGATCGCGGTCTGGTGGCTGTGCTGCTGTGCGTGCTCGCCTTGGTAGCAGCAGCCTTGGTCTTTGATGCACGCGAGGTCGCTGCAGGAGCACCGACGGGCACCGTTGAGATCGATCTCAAGCAGCGCCTCCAAGATGTCGAGCTGCGCCGCGAGAACGCCGAGCTCATCGTGGTCGACGCCGCCGGACGCAGTGTCCGCGGCGACGAATGGCTAGAGCAGCTGGCCTCCGCACAAGAGACGCAACGCGGTGCAGGCGTGCTGTATGTGCTCTTCAACATCACCAAACCAGCGGGATTCCTCTGGGTTGCCATTGGCTTCCTTGGT
The DNA here is from genome assembly GCA_903829565.1 of uncultured Planctomycetota bacterium. Taxonomy (GTDB): domain Bacteria; phylum Planctomycetota; class UBA1135; order UBA1135; genus SXXH01. The sequence continues at coordinate 892 of CAIKQM010000467.1, read as the reverse complement.
CAAGCCGCCTTCACCTTCCGCATGCTCTTGCAGTGGTGGGCGAGCGAGAAAGCAGGCCGCAGCGTCATCCCCATCGCCTTCTGGTATGGCAGTCTCGCGGGTGGCGTGCTGCTGCTGGTGTACTTTGTGTGGCGCAAAGATGTCGTCGGAGTCATCGGTCAATCCACAGGAGTCTTCGTCTACGCTCGCAACATCATGCTCGTACGCCGCGGTGCTCTACCTGCGGGCTGAACCGCCCCTGCGAGTACGCTAGACTGCGGGCGTGGTCCGCTACCTCGTCACCTCTGCACTGCCCTACGCCAACGGTCCGATTCACTTCGGGCATGTCACTGGCGCGTATCTCCCCGCTGATGTGTATGTGCGCGCCCTGCGCCAACGCGGAGAGGAGGTGCTCTATGTGTGTGGTGCCGATGAACACGGCGTAGCCATCACCATCGGGGCCGAAAAGGATAAGGTCCCCTACCCCGAGTATGTGGCGCGCTGGCGCGACGACATCAAGCGCGTGTTTGACGCTTTTGACATCCGGTTTGATGTGTGGAGCGGCACGAGCATCTGCCCTGAGCATGCTGCCACCTCACAGGAGTTCTTCCGCACGCTCGACGCCAAGGGCTGTTTGCTGGTCAAGCAAACCGAACAGCTCTACTGCGAGCATGACGCGATGTACTTGGCGGATCGTTACATCCTGGGTACCTGTCATGAATGCGGGTATGAGGAGGCGCGCGGCGATGAGTGCCCCAAGTGCGGACAATGGCTCGATCCGCTGCGCATGCCCAAGACGCGCTGCAAAGTGTGCGGCAACGCACCGGTCAAGCGCTCGACGACGCACTGGTACCTCGACCTGCCCAAGTTGCGTGAGGCAGGGCTCGGCCGCTGGTTCACCGAGCACAAGTGG
>CAIKQM010000466.1 GCA_903829565.1 uncultured Planctomycetota bacterium | reverse complement strand
TGCCCGCTGGCGATGTGTTCATGTTCATCGACCTGACCTTCAAGGTCTTCTGGCCCATCATCGCCCTCGGTTGGATCGCTGGCATGTACCCGCGCGCGTTGAGTTCGGCGCAACGCATTGACGAACTCTTGACCACGCAGTCACACATCGTCGACAGCCCGCACGCCCAAGTGCTACCCGAAGTACGCGGGGCCCTGCGTTTGCGTGATGTCTCGTTCCACCATCCAAGCACCGCTGCGCAAGCTGCGAACCGCCCGGCACTGCAGCACATCAGCGTGGGCATCGAAGCCGGCGGCGTGTTGGGTGTGGTTGGCCCCACAGGTAGCGGCAAGACCACGCTGCTGTTGTTGCTTGGTCGCCTGCACGAGGCCACCACGGGCAGCATCGAGCTCGATGGACGTCCGATCACCGAACTGCCGCTAGAGCAGTTGCGCGGAGCCCTCGGCTATGTGCCTCAAGACGGCTTCCTGTTCAGCGACACTTGGAGTGCCAATGTGCAGTTTGGCTCCGATGCGCCGCTCTCAGCCGAGCGGTTGCGCGAGTTGGCTCATTTGGTCTGCATGGATGACGAGCTGGCACGCTTCCCTGCCGGGCAAGAAGTACTGATCGGTGAACGCGGCGTGACTCTCTCCGGTGGTCAACGCCAACGCACCTGCATCGCGCGCGCACTCGCCCGTGATCCGCGCGTGCTGATCCTCGACGACGCCTTGTCCGCGGTAGACACCGAGACAGAGTCACGTCTCTTAGAGAACCTGCGCCACGCAGGGCGCGGACGCACCGTGGTCGTAGCAGCTCATCGCTTGTCGTCCGTGCGCCGAGCGGATCGCATCGTGGTCTTGAGCCGCGATGGCAGCGTGGAGGCCATGGGCAAGCATGACGAGTTGATCGCCCAACCCGGCTGGTACCGCGACACCTGGAATCGCCAACAGATGCGCGAAGAGTTGGAGGTCCTGTGAGCTCCCACGAAGAAGCGGTAGCCAGCAAGGCCTGGGATGGAGCGGTGCTCCGGCGCTTGGCGCGCTGGGCCCGGCCTCACACGCGGCTCTTCCTCACGAGCTTTGCCGTGCTGTTCGGCATCTTTGCCCTCGATCTCTTGGGGCCTTGGATGTGGCGGCACATTCTCGATGGTCCCGTTGCGGAAGCAGTAGCCACTCGCGCCGCCGGCGGCCCAACCGAGCAACATCTGGCCTCATTCTGGTGGTGGATCGGCGCCTATGTGCTGTTGGTCGCCTGTCAAGTGGGCTTGCGCTACTTCGAAGTGGCCCAACTCAACCGCACAGGACAGGCCGTCATTGCCGACCTGCGCGAAGCGCTGTACCGCCACATCCAGCTACTGGACTTGTCCTTCCATGACAAGCGTCCGACGGGCTCGTTGGTGACACGCGTCACCAACGATGTCGAGAACCTCAACGAGATGTTCACCAGCGGCATCATCACGCTGCTGTTTGATCTGTTGAAGGTCGTCGTGCTGTTGGGCGTCATCTTCTGGCTCGACTGGCGTCTCGCGCTCGTTGTCGCAGCCGGCACGCCGGTGCTGATTGGTATCTCGATCATCTTCCGAGGCGGTGCGCGCAATGCGCACCGTGCCGTGCGTGCCGAGCTCGCACGCTTGAACGGCTACTTGCAGGAGGTGCTGCAAGGCATTCGCGTGGTGCAGGTCTTCCGCCGTGAGCGCATGGTGTCGCAGCGCTTCAGCAAGCACCTCGACACCTACCTCACTGCCAACCTGCGCACGATCTTCCTCTTCGCGCTGTTCTTCCCCGCGATCGACTTCGCGGTGTCCATCATCCAAAGCGGCACGCTGTGGGTCGGTGGTGAAGCGATTGTGGCCGAGCGCCTGACCACAGGCGAGTTCGTGCAGTTCTGGTTCTATGTGGTGTTGCTCGTGTCGCCGATTCGCGAGCTAGGCGAACGCTACAACGTGCTGCAAAGCGCCTTTGCATCCGCCGAGCGCATCTTCGATGTACTCGATACGCAGCCCAAGATCACAGCTCCCGCCGTCTCGCCTCGTCAGAGCTTTGAAGGACACATCCGCTTTGAGCAGGTGAGCTTCAGCTACGATGGCAAGACGCCGGTGCTGGAAGATGTGTCCTTTGAGATCGCTCCGGGGCGCACCGTTGCTTTGGTGGGCGCTACCGGCTCGGGCAAGTCGACGCTGGTCAACCTGCTGTTGCGCTTCTACGACCCCAGTGCGGGGCGCGTGACACTCGATGGTCTCGATCTGAAAGAGATCCCGCTCGATGTGCTGCACGCGCGCATTGGTCTCGTGCTGCAAGAGGACTTCCTCTTCACCGGCACGGTGCGCGACAACCTTGTGATGGAGCGCGAGGGCATCAGCACCGAGGCACTGGACGAAGCTCTGCGTGCCAGCCATGCCGATGCCGTCGTGGCGCGTTTGGAAGGCGGCTTGGATGCTGCCGTGGCCGAGCGCGGAGGCACCTTCAGCACTGGAGAGCGTCAGCTCCTGGCGATTGCGCGGGCTCTAGCCGCGCGACCGCCGTTGGTGGTGCTGGATGAAGCCACTGCCAGCGTGGATTCCGGCACGGAAGCGAAGATCGAAGATGCCACGCAACGCTTGCTCGCGGGACGATCGGCGCTGGTGGTCGCGCACCGCTTGTCCACTGTGCGGCGCGCGGATGAGATCTTGGTGCTGCACAAAGGCCGCGTGCGGGAACGCGGCACGCATGAC
>CAIKQM010000465.1 GCA_903829565.1 uncultured Planctomycetota bacterium | reverse complement strand
GGTCGTGAAGCGGCCGAAGCCAAAGCGGATCGAGCTGTGGGCCAGCTCGTCGCCCACGCCCATCGCGCGCAGCACGTGGCTGGGCTCCAAACTGGCCGAGGTGCAGGCCGAACCCGAGGACACGGCAATGTCCTTGATGCCCATGATCAGGGACTCGCCTTCTACGTAGCTGAACGAGAGGTTCGAGTTGTTGGGCAAGCGATAGCGCACATCGCCGTTGATCGTCACAAAGTCCAAGGCCTGCATGACGCGGCTCTCGAACTGATCGCGCAACCCTTGCGTTTGGGCGCGATCCTTCTCCATCTCCTCGTGGGCGAGCTTGCACGCCGCGCCCAAGCCCACAATGCCCGGCACATTCAAGGTGCCGGAACGCATGCCGCGTTCGTGACCGCCGCCATCCATCTGCGCGACGAGACGCACGCGCGGATTCTTGCGACGGACATAGAGCGCACCCACGCCCTTGGGGCCGTACATCTTGTGTCCCGACAGGGCCAGCAGATCGACATGATCAGCGTCCACATCAATGGGCACCTTGCCGGCCGCTTGCGTGGCGTCCGTGCAGAACAGCACGCCCTTTTCCTTGCACAGCGCGCCCACTTCGCGGATGGGATTGATGGTGCCGACTTCGTTGTTGGCCCACATCAAGCACACGAGAATCGTGTCGGGGCGCATCGCAGCCCGCACCGCCTCCAGCTCGATACGGCCTTGCTTGGTCGGCTCCAGGTAGGTGACCTCAAAGCCCTCTTTTTCAAGGTGCTTGCAGGTGTCGAGCACCGCCTTGTGTTCGACCAAGCTGGTGATGATGTGGCGGCCCTTTTCGCCGTACATCTGGGCCACGCCTTTGATGGCGAGGTTGAGCGACTCGGTCGCGCCGGAGGTCAGGACGATCTCTTTGCCGGACGCACCCAGCAACGCACCAATGTGCACGCGTGCCTGTTCGACGGCCTCCTCCGCCTCCCAGCCAAACGCGTGGCTGCGGCTGGCAGCATTGCCAAAGTGCTCCGTAAAGTACGGCAGCATGGCGTCCAAGACCCGCGGGTCGAGCGGTGTGGTGGCCTGGTAGTCAAAGTAGAGCGGCAGTTTCATGATCAGGTGAGGGCCTTGGGCTGCAGCAGGGGGCCCGCTTGGACGAGGGAGCTTGTTTGCGCGAGTGAGCGCAGGGTGGTTCGTTCCATCAAGCCCCAGATGCCTTCGCGTACGCGGTGCAGGGGCGAGCGGATGGGGCAGACGGGCTCCAAACCGCAATTCGAGCTCGACGGTGAGCGTTCCGCTGTCTCGCAGGACGAAATGCTCGGGCGGCCTTCGAGGGCGGCTACAACTTCGGCCAAGGTGATTTGATCGGGCTGGCGGCGCAGCGTGTAGCCGCCGTCCTTTCCGCGCGCCGACTCAACCAGTTCCGCACGCGCCAAGTCCTTGAGCACCTCAGCCAGCAGTCGCTTGGGTACGGGGTAGTGCTCGGCGATCTCGCGGACCGACACAAAGGCACCATCACGCCCCGTCAGGGCGGCGTCCGCGAGGTGGACGAGGGCGATGAGCCCGTATTCAGTGCGTTTGGTGAGTTGGATCACGGTTGTGGCGCTTAGAGCAATCCGCACGGATTTCGTGCTATTTGACTACCCACGCTAGGCGGAGAGTCTGGAGCACGAGCCCGCAGTCGGGGATTGTAGGCCCCCCAAGGCCATTCTGCCACCCCTAGGCCCCCGAAATCTCTCGTCCACGGCAGGTTCTGGACTGAAGAGGTTCAGTCGGACCCCAGTCCTGCTCAAGACCAGCCTCTGGCGGGCCGAAACTAACTAAGCCATGGCTCACCAAACCGCTCCGGTCTGTTTCACCTGCGGCCTTGCCTACGACCGCTTGCATTTCAACCGGTTGCGCAACGGGGCGGTCTGTCCGACCTGCCGGGATCGGCTATTGGACGAGTTGCCGTCGCTCTTGCCGTCGCGCTCGCCCCAACAGGTCAACGAAGAGGCCCCTGCAGAGGCTTCAGGCTCCTTGTTGCGTGCCCTGCCGCGCTTGAGTGATCGTCTGGGCGACCAAGAGCGGCTCTAGGTTCGCGCGCAAGGCTTCCGGCAGCGCTACCGGCCTGCGCGGCGTGCGTAGCAAAGAGATGCAGGCCAACTCGACCTCCACGGTCGCCAGGTGCGTGCGATCACCGGCTCGGTACATCTCCGAGTGAAAGGTCACGCTTGCCCCACGCAGAGTGGCTACGTGCGTGTGGATCT
>CAIKQM010000464.1 GCA_903829565.1 uncultured Planctomycetota bacterium | reverse complement strand
TCCTGGCCAAGCGCCTGCAAGCCGTCTCCAAACGCTTGCGCTGCTTCCACGAAACGCGCTGCAGGACCTCGCCGCGGCCAGTCCAAGGGTCCGCATCCGGACGCGGGACTACACAGTACCGCGCGGACTTGACCTCATTGACCCACACCACGCCATCAGGCGCTAGCGACACAAGATCAAGCTCCACACCCTGCAAGCGCATCCTGCGCCCACGCACGACTTCGCCGCGCGCCGTCAACACGCGCTCTACTTCTGCTTCACCCAGCTGCCCCAGGCGCGCATCGGATTGCGGCCGCACTGTTTGGCGTGCGCGCTGGCCGCGTGGTGCTCGTCCAGCAGCGGCCAGCAGGCGCCGCTGCAACCATGCCACGCAGAAGAGGGTCATGACGACCCTCCGCCCGTGCTACGGCTCAGTTGGCCGCAGCTTCGGCTTTCACTTCGGCAATCGCCGCGCGCGACACCTTCAAGCGCACGCCCTCGTCGACTTGCACCGTGACGATGTCTTCGTGGATCGCCGCCACGCTGCCGTGGATGCCGCTGGACAACACCACCGCATCGCCCTTCTTGAGCGCATCGAGCATCGCTTGGCGCTTCTTGCGCTGCTTGCCCTCGGGGCGGATGACCAGGAAGTAGAAGACGCCAAAGCACAGCGCCAACGGCACAAACATGCCGCCGAAGATGCTGTCCATGACGCTGGGCTGGGCCGCAGGAGCGCTGCCCGTGGTGGTCTCTTGCACGATCAGGGAGAGGAAGGGGGCCATAGTTGGGCCGAGAGGGTACTAAGATGGCGGCGTGAACTCCAACCCCAAGCAGCGCCTGGTCGTCGCCATGAGCGGCGGCGTCGATAGCTCGGTCGTGGCGATGCTCTTGCAGCGCCAAGGCCACGAGCTGATCGGGATGTTCATGCGGAACGGCGTGAAGGTCCATGCGGAAGAATCCTCGAAGAAGAGCTGCTGCAGCATCTCTGACGCACGCGATGCGCGCATGGTCGCAGCCTCTTTGGGGATTCCATTCCATTCCGTCGACCTCAGCACCGAGTTCGGCGCCATCATCAAGTACTTCCTCAAGGAGTACGGGCGCGGGCGCACGCCGAACCCCTGCGCGGTGTGCAACCGCGATTTGAAGATGGGGCGCTTGGTCCAGTTCGCGCGCGAGCTGGGCGCCGAAGGTGTGGCCACGGGGCACTACGCGCGTTTGGAGCTGGTCAACGGTCGCGTGGATCTGCGGCGCGGCGTCGATCAAGACAAGGACCAGAGCTACCAGCTCTTCTCGGTGGCCGAGGCCGATCTCGCTCGCACGCACTTGCCGTTGGGCGCGATGCAAAAGAGCGCCGTGCGTGCGGTGGCGCGCGATGCTGGTCTGCGCACCAGCGACAAGAAGGACAGCCAAGAGATCTGCTTCGTGCCGCAAAACGACTACCGCAAGCTCCTCGATGAGCACGGCGTCGAGCGTCATCCGGGCGAGATCGTCGACACATCCGGACATGTGCTGGGCCGCCACGAAGGCACCGAGCACTACACCATCGGCCAACGACGCGGCTTAGGCGTGGGTGGTGGTGAGCCGTTGTATGTCGTGTCCATTCATCCTGACGAAGGGCGTGTGGTCTTGGGCACGCGCGAAGAATGCGGTGTGGTGAGTTGCACCTTGGATGCTGTCAATTGGATTGGACTCGACGCGCCCGAGAGCGGCGAGCTGCGTGTAGAAGTCCAGCATCGCTATCGCTCCAAGCCTGCTGCCGCGACGGTGCACACGCGCGGTACGCCGACTGTGTACTTTGACGAGCCCGAGGTCGCGGTGACTCCGGGGCAAGGTGCTGCGTTCTATCTGGGTGATCGTTTAGTCGGTGGCGGCTGGATTGCCGCCACTGTGCGCCGATGAGCGGCCGGAGCATGAGGGCGCGCACCTTCTGCTTGGCGGCGGCAGCACTCAGTCTCGTCGCCGCCTTGGGGTCGATGTATGTCGGTGATCTGCGAGCGCAAACGGACTGGGTATTGGTCGATGTGTCGTCCAGTCACGTGCAAGGCCGTGCGGACTACGTCGCGCACGTAGAGGCCGCTGTGCGTGAGGCCCAATCGGCGGCTGGACGTGATGACGTCGATTGGTCGGTGGTGGTGTACGGCGCAACAGCCCGGCAGGTGGCAGGAGCGAACTTGCCTGCCGTGTTGCGGCGCGCGGTCGAGGGGGAAGGGGAATCGGCTTCGAATCTCGCAGCAGCTCTGCATGTGGTGTCCAGCCGTTTGGACACGGTCCCGCGCAAGATCGTAATCGTAGGCGACGGTGGTGGAGCGAGTGCTGCCACCACGGCCGCGGCGACGGAATTGGGGCGCATGGGGGTCACCTGGA
>CAIKQM010000463.1 GCA_903829565.1 uncultured Planctomycetota bacterium | reverse complement strand
TCGCGATCGGTCAGCGAGGCGGGCACGACGCCCCACACCACTTCAATCAACTCGGGCGCGCTGCGCTCGATCACGATGCCTTCCACAGGTGCAGCGGGCGCACCTTCGCGCTCGCGCGCGGCCATCGCACTGCGCAAGCGCGCGACCTCGGCGGCAGAAGCCGCACGCACCATACGCAAGCGCGGCCACGAGGTCTCGACCACGCCATCCCCATCGGCATCAAAGCGCACCCACTCGGCCACGAAGTCACCGGAGGTACCGGGTTCGAGGCCGCGCAGATCGCGCGTGAGCAACTCGCTCACCACCGCGGCTTGTTCCATGACACCGCGCCGTGTTTCGCCGGTGCGCCACAGGGACAGAGTGCGATCGAAGATCTGGAACACCAACAAGACCAGCAATGCCAGCAAGCCAGTAGCTAGCAGCAGCTCGATCAAGGTGAAGCCGCTTGTGCGGTGCGCGCGCGTCTTCATCGCTCCATGCTCCGCAGCGTCGTCGACGGCGCATAGTAGAACACCGAGAAGAGGCGCAACTTGGGCGTGCGCTTCCAACCGTGGGACAAGCCCGCGACCGGATCGAAGGCCCGTTGATCGTAGACCGCGTGCACGCGCCACTCGGCGCGGTCCGATTGCGCCATCACGGGCACGGCGCTTTCGTTGAGGTTGCCACGCTGCAGCAGCTTGACGCGCGGATCTTCTTGCGGATCCAGATCCCACGGTGCTTGCGCATCCGTCTTTTGCAGCGCACGCAAGCGCACGCCGTCGGCCTGAGCTTCGGCGTAGAACACACCGGTCCAGTACGCGGCCGGATGATCGACCGCAAAGCTGTGGTAGCTCAGCTCGGGCGCATCAGCCTTGTCGGCCCAGCGATCGGGATAGCGCGCCGGGAACAAGATCACCATCTCGCCCGCGGAGTGCGCCGAAGGCGTGGTGCCAAAGCGACCACGGAACAAGCCAGAGCCGCGCTCGTCGCGCAGACCGGGCTGTTGCGAAGCACGCGGCATCTCCAACGCACCGCTGACGATGCGCGTGTAGTGCAGCAACTCTTCGCCAATCAAGACGAGCCCCTCAGGCGGGAACGCATCGGTGGCGGCCAAAGGCAAGGTCGCGTCCAGCGCGCCGATGCCACCGCCTAGAGTCGACACAACCATGTGCTCGAGGAACGCGATCGGCTCGCTGGCCGAGTGCGGACCAGGATCCGTGCCGAGCAAACCGCGGCCATTGGAAGCGACCGTGATCGTGCCGGTGGAAGCATCAAGCTGTGAGTAGCCCACGATCTCGTCACCGATCTTCAACAGGCCACCGGCCTGCGGCAGGTCGTTGAGGAACTCATGCGTGCCGCCGAGCACACCAAAGGTGGTGCGCACCGCAGTCGGCGCCACCAAGATGGTGGTGTCATCTTCGGAGATGCTCTGGATCAGCACGAGGCTCGCGCCCGCAGCAGCTTCGGGGTCCACGTTCGGCGTGCTGCGCCCGAATTGATGATCACCAAAGATCACTTCATCCACGGTCACACCAGGCACCACACCGGTGAGGCCATTCGCCGCGCCACCCAAGGCCACTCCAGAGACGAGGCGCGGCCGTTCGCCGCTCGGGAAGCTCGCGATGCGCGTCAGCAAGCGCGTCTCCACATTCGCCACCGTCGAAGATTGGCCCTGCTGTTGCGTTGTGGCAACAAACGGCTCGGGCGAGCGATCCTCGAAGGCCACCCAGGTGCGGTTCAACAGACCCGGATCTTCCTGCACAGGCCCGCCTTGCGGGTTCTCAATGCCTGCGGGCCGAATCGCGTTGACCGGTTGTTCCCAAGCGCTGGTGCCGACCAAAGGCGCTGCTTGGTAGGCGCGATGCACCAACAAAGGCCAACCCGGATGGTCCGGCGTGGGCCCCGACAAGAAGATGGCATCGCGACGACCGGGGCGACCTTGGTCCGGGCCAGCCGGCGGCATGGCGATGACGGGCAAGATGCGCGTGCCGGCGGGATGCAGGTGCGAGTACGTGCCGAGCACACCACGGAAGCGGAAGTGTGCTTCGACCGCGCGTGAGATCGGGTGATCCGCGACCGTGTTCTCTGCCACACCTTGGCGCGGGTCCCATTGGAAGCCGCCGCTTTGGGCACCGGCGGACTGTTGTGCAGCGGCCTTTTGTACAGGCGTTTTGACAACTGTGTTGGAGCTGGGCGGAGACACGGGACCGCCGCCGGGGCCACCACCACCGCCGCCACCACCGGGCGTCGTCGGAACCTGCACCGCCACATCACCGCCCGACACGATCACGTCGTAGACACGATTGAGAGCGGCAGGCTCGTCCCGCACCAACTGGCCGTTGGTGGAATCAAAGTGGTCGTAGCGCACCCACTCGGTGTACTCCGCGTCTTGCAAGTGCGTGATCTGCGCCAACTGCGGGTTCTGCGCCGTGGCCGACAGGAAACCGTTGACCGTGCCAGCTCCCGGCACAGGCAGCGAAATGGGCACCACATAGCAGCGCCAGCGCAGTTGCGTCTGGACCGTGACCGCCGGTTGCCCCGCACCGCCGCCGACGACGATGTTCGGATTCCACTGCGCCACAAAGCTGCGCTGACCGCCAATGCGCGCGGCTTGGTTGCCTTGCAAATTGGCGATGTTCGGCAGCGTGGGCGCACCTAGACCGCGTTGCGCGATCGACAGCGTGCGATCGTTCCAACCCGAGTAGCGCACGATCTCAATGCCGCCGATGGCTGCACCATTGGCATCCTGGGCCTGGCCTGTTTGCGCGCTAATCAGAGTCTGCACGATGGCGGCGTAGCCTCCACTCGGGCTGAAGGCCGACATGTACTCGCTCGCCGGAGTTGCATTGCCCGTGTCATCGCCATCGTCGGCGCAACGCAACACAAGGCCGGTGGCCGTGGAGTTGGACAAGATGCCGTCGCCCAAGGTGATGCCGAACAAGCCCACCGGCAATACGATCGGGTCACCCAAGGGCGAAGACGCACCGACGACACCTTCCAGCATCGCCACGCGGAAGCGACCGAGGTCCTGCGCCAAGTCCACGCGCCCTGTCGGCACATCGGACAAAGTCTGCAGCGCATACCCGTACAGCTCGACCGGCGTACCAGCCGGATGAGTCGTCTGGATGCCGGCAAAGTTGGCCGGGATGTTGGCTGTGCCGCCTTCGACGAGGGCCGCGTACGGCTCACGCGCCAAACGGCCACCGAAACCGGCCAAAGTCCCCGTGAGTTGCCGTTCCGCTTTGAGGGAAGTGCCGTCGTTCAGCACTTCGATCAACTCATTGCCGATGCGCACCACACACTGCGCCGGGAAGCCCTCGAGTGAATCGACGGCAATCACGCCGGCGCCTTGCGACAAGGACTGGCTCAAGCGTGTCAAGCCGAGTGTACGCACACCAAAGGCCTGACCGTTGACCAACATGGTCATCTGGCTCGGGCGATTGCCACGCACCTCGAACCAGACATGGTGCCACGTGTCGTAGGGCAGACCGGGCCCGGCGGTGCTGCTGCCTGCACTGCCGCCGCCGGCCAACGCGTAGCGCACTTCGCCCGCTTCCTTGAAGGTCGTGTCGCGGTGGTCGCCAAAACCATCCAGCACGCGCAGCACCAGGTCAGCGCCTTCGAGCAACAATTGCACGCGCTCGACCGACGTTTCGCTGCCGGCCAAGTCCACCAACAACCCATCGCCCGCGGAACGCGGCTTGATCCAACCTGACCACGCCAGCGGACGCGCCAAAGGTGAGGCGCTCGTCGTCCAGCGCACCAGATTGTCGTCGCTCGACAACTTGACCGATAGGTCCGGCAACCAACGGCCTTCCAAGTCACGCGACTCTTGGTCGAAGTGCAGCGTGCGGCCTTGGCGCGCAGCCGTGTCCAACTCGCGAATGGGCTGCAGTTGGATCCACGACTCATCCTCACGCG
>CAIKQM010000462.1 GCA_903829565.1 uncultured Planctomycetota bacterium | reverse complement strand
TTGACGAGGACACGGCGAACGCCGCCCTCAAGTTGATCGAGGTCGTGTACGAGCCACTGCATGCGTACTTTGATCCCAAAGAAGCGCTGGTGCGGCACGAACCTGCGATTCACGAAGGACGCAAGGAAGGCAATGTTTCCAAGAGCGTCGTGCTCGCCTTTGGCGATGTCGATGCTGTCGCACAGAGTGCTGACGGTGTCATCCGTGATGAGTACGAGTTTCACGGCACGACCCACGCAGCGATTGAGCCGCATTGTGCTGTGGCTCAAGTTGCCCCCGATGGCGTGTTGACCGTCTGGTCGTCGACGCAGATCACGCACTATGTGCATCGCGCGCTCGCCAGAGTGCTGGAACTGCCGCCGGCCAAGATCCGCGTGATCCAACCGGCGCTGGGCGGTGCGTTCGGCGGCAAGTCCGACCCGTTCAGCTTGGAGTTCTGTGTGGCCAAGCTGGCGCAACTCACGCGCCGCGCGGTCAAGATGCTGTGGACGCGCGAAGAGGTCTACTACGCGCACCGCGGTCGCCACCCGATGCAACTTGCGTATCGCACCTCGTACTCGAAGGACGGACGAGTGAGTGGTGTCGATGCCAAGATCTTGATCGATGGCGGCAGCTACTCGAGCTTCGGCTTGGTGACGACCTACTACGCGGGCCAGCTGCTCACAGGTCCGTATGACTTCCCGAACTACCGCTTTGACTCCACGCGCGTCTTCACCAACAAGCCGCCGTGCGGGCCCAAGCGCGGCCACGGTTCGGTGCAACCGCGCTTTGCGTTTGAGGTGCAGCTCGACCAGATCGCAGCCAAGCTAGGCCTCGATCCGATCGAGATTCGCCGCCGCAACTACATCGGCAGCGACACCAAGACCGTCAACGGCCAACGCATCACCTCCAATGGTTTCATGGCTTGCCTCGATGAGGTCGAACGCGCCTCACGCTGGAAGGAGCGCAAGGGCAAGCTGCCGCGCGGACGCGGCTTGGGCGTCGCAGGATCGATGTACATCTCCGGCACGAACTATCCGGTCTATCCCAACAACATGCCGCAAGCCGGCGTGCAGTTGAAGGTTGATCGCTCCGGTCTTGTGACCATCTTCACTGGAGGCAACGACATCGGCCAAGGATCGAACTCCATGGCTGCCTACCTGGTGGCAGAAGAGCTCGGCATGAAGGTCGAGGATGTGCGCGTTGTCGCCGCGGACACGGATCTGTGTCCGGTCGATTTGGGCGCCTACAGCTCGCGCGTGACCTTCATGGTGGGCAATGCGTGCATCGATGCGGCGCGCAAGCTGCGCAAGCAAATCGTGACGGCGGTCGCGGGGCGCTGGCAAGTGGACGAGGCACGCGTGCGCATGCTGGAAGGTGCCGTGATCGATCTCCAGGATCCCGCCAAGTCGCTGAGTACCGCGGAAGCGTTCCACATTGCCGAGGAGGCTTACGACACTCTGGGCTCTACCGGCAGCTACAACACCCCCAAGCTCGGAGGCGACTACCGCGGCGGCACCATCGGTGCATCACCGGCGTACTCGTTCACGGCGCATGTGGTCGAGCTCGAAGTGGATGAAGAAACGGGCCGCATCACCATCGACCGCGTGTGGGTCGCACATGATTGCGGACGGGCGCTCAACCCCATGATTGTCGCCGGCCAAATGGAAGGCTCCGCGTACATGGGCGCCGCAGAGGCACTCTTCGAGGAGCACGGGATCAATCGCTACGGCTTGGTGCGTGCGCCAAGTTTACTTGACTACCGTCTGCCGACCTCCGTGGACACGCCTGACTTCCATGCGCTGGTGGTCGAGAGCATCGACCCTGAAGGCCCCTATGGCGCCAAGGAAGCGGGTGAGGGCCCCCTGCACCCGGTGTTGCCGGCCATCAGCAATGCGGTCTACGATGCGGTCGGCATCCGCTTGAAGCAGCTACCGTTCACACCTGCGCGTGTCCTCGCAGCCTTGCGTGCTGCACGCACGCAGACCGAAGGAGGCCGCTGAGATGCTACGCCTTCCGAAGTTTGCGCTGCTCGAACCGCGCACCGTGAGTGAGGCTGTGCAGCTCCTTGCCCAACACGCGGATGCTCGCGTGGTCGCGGGCGGCACGGACATTCTCGTGAACATGAAGCACGAGATTGAGACACCCTCCACGCTCGTCTCTCTGGAGCGGGTGGCAGGTCTGCATGGTGTACGCGCCATGGCTGATGGTCGCATCACGATCGGTGCGATGACGCGCTTGGCTGAGGTTGCGACCGACGAACGGATCCGGCGTGCGCATCCGGCGCTCGCCCAAGCCGCGTCACTGGTCGCGGGACCGCAACTGCGTGACATGGGCACGCTGGGCGGCAATGTGCTGCTCGATACGCGCTGCCAGTGGATCAACCAGTCCTTCTTCTGGCGCCAAGCCTTGGGCTTCTGCCTCAAAAAAGATGGCACGAAGTGCCACGTGGTCGAAGGCGGATCCAAGTGCGTCGCAGCGGCTAGCAACGACACGGCACCGGCGTTGATGAGCGTGGACGCGCAGTTGCGCATCGCCTCGCCGCGCGGCGAACGCGTGCTGCCCATCGATGAGCTGTGGCTGGCCGATGGCATCTACAACAAGAAGCTCGAGCGTGATGAGCTGCTCGTCGCCATCGAGCTGCCGCCCACTCCTGCGGGACACCGCGGCGCGTACGGCAAGCTGCGCGAACGCGGTTCGATTGACTTCCCGTTGTACGGCGTGGCGGTGCGGCTGGATCTGCAAGGCACCACCATCGCGCGTGCGGACCTGTGTGCCGTGGCGTTGCAAGCGCGTCCCCTGCGCTTGTCCAAGTGCGCGGAGATTCTGGTGGGAGTCGATACCGCCAGCTCGGCTTGGGACACGGCTGTAGACGCATGTGCACAGACGGCTTGGAAGCTGTGCCATCCGATGCCCAACATTCCCGGCGACCACGAATGGCGCCGCGAGATGGTGCCGGTGTACGTCAAGCGCACGCTACGCGCAGCGCTTGCCGCCACCGGCCCCGTTCATCACGTCTAAGCGTTCAGCCTGCGTCTACGGACGACGCAACAACTCGGGTCGGGCTTCAAAGAAGTCCGACTCGCGTTCTTGAGTCACCCAACCCCAATCGCCGTCCTCATAACGCCACGTTTCGAGGATGCCCACTTCTTGGGTCAGAGTCTGGCCAGGCTCGAGACGCGCTTCACGAGCCTTGGGGTGGTTCGGAGTCCAAAGCGCAGTGGTGCGCACATAGGCTTGCTCGCCTTCCACCGCCACCGTCTCCACGAAGCGACAACGCTCGTAGCGGTGGTACTCCATGCGCTGCGCAAAGGCACCCAGCCCTTGTTCGCGCCGGGCACTCGGGGTGTGCCGCGCGTGCACACCCACGATGTCCTGCACTTCCAAAGCCGCCAAACGCTCGCGCACACGCGTCTCCAGGCGTGCCTGCGTTTGTGGTTGCTGGTGAGAGGCGGAGGCCTCAACGGTGTCCACCGCCGCATCACAAGCACCGCACCACAGACCAGCCAACACCAGCGTCAAGCTGCGCAGCAGGTAGCTCACAGGCTGTGCGCTCATTTGTTGTCCCCCACCACCGGCACGGGGTCGCCGTCACCAAAGGGACTGTTGGGCAGCAGCGCACCGTTCGCTTGCAACTCCACCGACTCGAACGGGAGATCCGCGGCGCCGTGACCCGACACGATCTCGATGAGAACCGCGTAGAGGGCCGGATCGTTGATCTGTTCAGCAGTTGAGAACGCGGTTTGACCGTACACACGGATCCAACCTGTCTCCACGGACGGGTAGCCCAGGACTTCATTCGCAGCATGGTTGGTTGAGGCCAAGAAGCTCTGCGAGAAGACACCATTCAACGAGCGCAACGACTTGCGCGTCCAGCAGCGGAACGAGTGCTGCGCCGAGAACGCTTCCTCGTTGTCGTTGTAGATCCACATGCCTGCAATCGTGGTGAAGGCCGTGCCACCTGACAGCGCCACGAGGATCAACTCGCTGCGGTACAGGCGCTCGTTCCAACCGATGAAGCGCGGGATGTAGACCTCTTCCGGCACGCCCTCGTACTCGGTGCCATCGAGATCCCGGTTGCCATCACCATCCACATCGGTGATGACTCCATTACCGATACCGGCGAAGGACACGGGGTTCATCGAGAAGTCCACCGACTCGATGCCCTGCATGGTCACCACGTTGCCAATCAAGTGGTTGTAGACAATGGGCTGATGCGTCACGCGATCCTTGGCGAACACGTACAAATAGCCTTGTTGCTGCTGGGGATTGTGCGCCGAGGTCACGACGGTCAACGTGTCGTTCGGAGTCAGCACATGCGTGCGGTTGAACTCC
>CAIKQM010000461.1 GCA_903829565.1 uncultured Planctomycetota bacterium | reverse complement strand
TTGCCAGCTTCGCCGGCGCGCACACCCAAAGCGTGCCAACTCCAAGCGTGCTGCGGATCAAGTTCCAGTGCACGCTCGAACCGCGCCACACCGGCTGCTCCTTCAAGACGCCCCAGCAAGTACAAGTTCAAGGGCGTCTCAGCCTGCGTCAAGGCCGCTTGACGCAGCGCCCACACTTCCGGGCCGCGCAGCTGGGCCACAAGCGCCACATCCAAGGCTCGCTGCACCAGCAACCATTCCGGTGCCAGTGCGGCTGCACGCTGCAGACAGGCCACCTGCAGGTCCGCATCGGCCAAGAGCTCTGCCTCGTAGGCCGCTTCGAAGGCGGCGCGGGCAGGGGCCGAGGGTTCAGGCACGACTACTCGCGGCCGCCCCACGCAGCTCGCCAGCAACCACAAGCCCAGACAGGCCTTGATCATGATGTGCCTGATCATGAGGTGACGGTAGCCGGACGGCGCAACAGTCTCCAGAGTGGGTTGCCGAAGTGGACCGAAAGCGCAAGACTACCCCCATGCACACACAGAACGCATTCGGGCTGAAACTGCTGTGGCTGGCTGTGGGCGCCGCACTGCTGTGTGCTCCGCTCGCGGCCCAAAAGAAGCCGCCGGTCGAGACGCCCAAGTTGACTCCGCATGTGGGCGATCTCGAGTCCGCCAAGGCGCAGGCGCAGGAACGCAACGCACCAGTGCTCATTCACATGGTGCTGGATGGTGAAGCCGACAACGACTCGTACCGCGAGAAGGTGCTGAAGGACACGGAGCTCATCAAAGCCAGCGTGGGAGCCGTGGTGCTGATTGCCAACAACGGCACGCACGCCAAGAAGGAAATCGAGGGCAAGAAGGTCTGCGAGGTCTATCCCATGTTCGACTCGTGCGGCAAGCACCAGCAGAACTGGGATGCGCTCTACGGAATGTACAAGGAAGACAGCGGCGACTTGCGCTGTCCGCAAGTGATCCTACTCCTGCCGGATGGCAAGGAGCACATGCGCTGGCACGATGGCACGGTTCCAGCCGCCGAAGATGTGCGCGGCTCATTGTTGGAAGCTGTCAAGTTTGCTGGACCAAGCCTGACCGCTGAGCAACTTGCGACCGTCAAAAAGTTGGCGGCGGAAGGACGCACGGCCGACGCAGCTGCGGATGCTGTCGCCTCGTGGAAGGCCTGGAACGGTGTGTTGCAACTCACACCCAAAGGGCAATGGGCCACCGAAGCCACCAAGGGCCGCGACGCCGCGTGGAGCGCGGTCCAACTGCGCGTGCAAACGCTCTATGCCGACTTGGTGCCGGGCAAAGTGGTGGCAGCGGTGGACGCTCTGCAAGCGTTGGCCAAAGAGCTTGCAGGCACTCCGCTGGAGAAGGATATCCAGCAACGCCTCAAGAAGGCCGAAGCGCAGAAGGAGCTCAAAGACGAGCTTGCCAAGGCTCGGCTAGAAGCCGAGGCCAGCGCGATCTTGAAGGAAGCGGAGACCGCGGCCGATCTTGGTGATGACAAGAAGGCCGAGAAGGCCGCCCGCCGCCTGTTTGCCAAGAAGTACCGCAGTACAGGCGCAGCGCGCGTGGGCAAGGAGCGCTGGCCCGATCTGTACGAGTCGATCGAGCGCGCCGAACGCGAGAAGTGAGCT
>CAIKQM010000460.1 GCA_903829565.1 uncultured Planctomycetota bacterium | reverse complement strand
CAGCGAGCACTTGATGATGGAGGCGGTCAAGTTGGGCGCGGACCGCCAAGACGTGCACGAGTCGATTCGCACCGCTAGCCATACCGCCGCGCGCGCTATCAAGGACGGTCAGGCCTCGCCCTTCCGCGAGTTGCTGGCCCAAGATCCTGTGTTGGCGCCGCTCGCCAAACGCCTGGACGCTTTGCTGGACCCCAGCTTGTACGTCGGGCGCGCGCCCCAGCAGGTCGTCGAGTACATCCGCGAGGAAATCGACCCCTTGTTGCAGCGCCACAGTGCCCTTGTTGGGGCCGCCAGCGAGGTCAAGGTGTAAACGCGCGATCTGGTCTCAAGCTCCGGCGGGTACGGGTCGATAGATGGAAAAGTCTTCCGACCTACTCCACCCCGAACAGCCGCAGGACCAGATCGCATGTACGGACTCGTGAACCTCGCAGTGCAGGACCTCGTCACCAAGAACTTTGGCGAGGAGACTTGGCAGCGCATCAAGACGCGCGCCGGCGTGGAGGAAGAGGCGTTCCTGCGCCTGACGATGTACCCGGACAAGATGACCTACGACCTCGTCGGGGCCGCTTGCGCGGAACTGGGCGCGGATGCGGAGGCGATCCTGCGCACCTTCGGCAAGTTCTGGATCGGCTTCGCCATGAAGGAAGGCTATCGCGAGCTCTTCCTCATCTCCGGCCGCGACATGAAGAGCTTCCTCGGGAACCTCGACAACTTGCACGCGCGCTTGGGCATGACCTTCACGGGCATGGACGCGCCGAGCTTCACCGTCGTCGACAAGGGCGAGAACGAACTCGAGCTGCACTACTACAGCTCGCGTCCCGGGCTGGCGCCGTTCGTGCAAGGACTACTCGAAGGCTTGGGCGAGGTGTTCAAGTGCGAGGTCGATGCGCGCATCGTGTCCACGCGCGAGCAAGGCCACGACCACGACACCTTCTTCGTGCGCTGCACACCGATTACCACAGGCCAAAGCACCGCGACGACGCGCGGTAGTTGACGCACATGGACGGCCAGACGGCACAGGACCTGCTGGCGACTGCGTTCCCGTTCCACCTCGTGTTCGATGCGGACTTGCGCATCGTGCGGGTGGGACGCGGGATTGAGCGCATTTGTCCGCAGGCTGTACCCGGTGTCGAGCTGATGGAAGTGGCGCGCGTTGTGCGGCCCAAGGGCTTGAAGGATCATGCTGCGATTCTGGCGCGCAGCTCGCAGCTGTTCGTGCTGCAGCTGGTGCACAACGGCCTGCAACTGCGCGGCCAAGTGCTGCAGCTGCCGGAATCCGTGGCGCATGCTGGTTGCTTGGCGTTCGTGGGGTCTCCGTGGGTCACCGACCTGAAGACTCTCGAAGGTTTGGGGCTGACGCTGGCCGATTTCGCCATTCACGATCCGGTGACCGAGTTCGTGCTGCTGTTGCAGACGCGCGACATGGCGTTGGATGACGCGCAAGTGCTGGCGCGCAAGCTGGAACAAGAGCGCGCCGAGTTGCGCGAAGTTGCCGCGATGCAAAGCGTGCAGATCGAAGTCTCCGAAGCACTCGCGCGCGCGGAAGATGAAGGTCATGCGGCGCAAGCTCTCTTGGACGCCGTGTGTGGTGGCCTCGACTTTGACCTGGGTGAGTTGTGGCTGGAGGACGGTCAAGGCGGCACGGTGCGCAAGCACTCGTGCAACACGCATTGTGATCCGGCCATTGAGCGCTTCTTGGAGGCCTCGAAGTTCCTGCGCTTGTCGCGTGGCGAGTCCATCGTCGGTCGCGTGTTGGACACAGGCGATCCGGTCACGAGCGACGATGTCAGCCGTGACCCCGGCTTCGTGCGTGCAGGCATTGCCTTGGAAGCGGGACTGCGCGCTGGCCTAGCGGTGCCTGTGTCGAGTTCGGGCCGCACCTTCGGCGTGCTGTTCCTCTTCAGCAAGCGCTTGGGGGCGGCCTCCAATCGCTTAGTCGATGGCATTGCGCAAACCGGCGAACGTCTCGGTTGGTTCTTGGAGCGCACGCGTGCTCTCGATGCGGTGCGGCGCGCGAAAGAAGACGCCGAAGAAGCGAACCGCGCCAAGAGCGCCTTCCTCGCCTCGATGAGCCACGAGATTCGCACTCCGTTGAATGCGGTCATCGGCATGGGTGGCTTGTTGATGGACACGCGCCTCTCGCCCGAACAGCGCGAGTTGGTCGAGATCATGCGCAACAGCGGCGATGCCCTGCTGGCCATCATCAACGACATCCTCGATTTGTCGAAGATCGAAGCCGGCCGTATCGAAATCGATCTGCGCGAAGTGGACCCGCGTTCGGTGGTGGAAGAAGCACTGGATGTGGTGGCCTTGCGCGCGGCAGAGAAAGGTCTGCGTCTGGCCGCGATCATCGCCGAAAGTGTCCCCGAGGAGGTGGTCACGGATCCGCTGCGCTTGCGCCAGATCCTGGTCAACTTGGTGGGCAATGCTGTCAAGTTTACTTCACAGGGTGAGGTGGTCATTGAGCTGCTGTGCCCGCAAGCTGGGCGCCTTGAGTTCCGCGTGTCGGATACGGGCATCGGCATCCCCGAGGATCGTCGCGATCGCTTGTTCCAGTCGTTCTCGCAAGTGGACGCTTCGACGACGCGCCGCTTTGGCGGCACAGGTCTGGGCCTCGTCATCTCGCGTCAGTTGGTGCAACTGCTCGGCGGCGGCATCCGCGTCGAAGGCGTCGAAGGCCAAGGCTCGACCTTTCTCTTTGACATCAGTGCTCCCGTTGCGGGTGTGCTGCGTCGTGATCGCACCGATGGCTTGCGTGGACGGCAGGCACTGGTGATCGATGGGCATGCGGCCACGGCCAAGGGCTTGCGCCTGGCGTTGGAGCGTTTGGGGCTGCGGGTCTTGCAGGCACTGGACCTCGACGACGCGCAGACGCAGCTGGCTGATCAACCTCTCGACTTCTTGTTGTGCGAAGGCGCGTTGCTGGGCAACGAGGACCAGCGCTGGCAGGCCTTCGTCAAACACACGGGCGCGCGCTTGATCACCTTGAATTCCCTAGGCGCCCAAGTAGCTCCCATTCAGGCCGCGGCGAGCCTGACCACGCCCGTCCGGGGCGCGGCATTGGAAACGGTGCTGCGTGAACTCTTGGAAGAGGGGCCCCGCGCACCTTTGCCCCAGGGACGGCATCACGAGCGCCCGCTGGGTGCCCTGCGCATTCTTTTGGCCGAGGACAACGCCATCAACCGCAAGGTGGCCTTGCGCATGCTGCAAAAGCTGGGGCTCAGCGCGGATGCGGTCGAAAACGGTCGGCAGGCCGTAGAGGCGCTCGAACAGACGGCCTATGACGTGGTCCTGATGGATGTGCAAATGCCCGAAATGGATGGAATGGAGGCGACACGGCGCATCCGGGCTTTGAATGCCGTTTCTCAACCGCACGTGGTCGCCATGACCGCCAACGCGGTGGAGGGCGATCGCCAAGCGTGCTTAGAGGCCGGCATGAACGACTATGTGTCCAAGCCGGTGCGCTTGGAGCTGCTGGAGCAGGCCCTCCAGCGGGTGCCCAGGCCGGTAGCTGCCCCCTTGGCAGATGCGGGTCCCGAGGGCCAAACGCTAGAATCCCAAACTGACGGAACCTGCTAAGTGCTCGGCTCCT
>CAIKQM010000459.1 GCA_903829565.1 uncultured Planctomycetota bacterium | reverse complement strand
TGGCGACATGGCGCAAGGCCGGGCAGTGCTCGCGTCCAAACAGAATGATCTGCACATGCAGCGTGTTCCAACTCTCTTGAGGGAACAGCCGCTTCAAGTCACGTTCGGTTTGCTCGACGCTGGAACCATCCGAAAGGCCCCAGCGTTTGGCCAGGCGATGGATGTGCGTGTCGACGGGAAAGGCCGGTTGACCAAACGCTTGCGAGACGACCACGCTGGCCGTCTTGTGGCCCACACCAGCCAGTTGTTCCAGCGCCTCCATGTCCGCGGGGACCTCGCCACCGTGATGGGCCACGAGAGCTTCGGCCATCTTCTTGAGGTTCTTCGCCTTCGTGGGCGCGAGTCCTACGGTCTTGATGTACGCAAGGATCTCCTCCACCTCGAGCTTGGCGAGCGCGCGCGCATTCGGTGCGCGCGCAAACAGCGCCGGTGTGACAAGATTGACGCGCTTGTCGGTCGTTTGGGCCGACAGAGCCACTGCCACAAGCAACTCGAAGGCGTTGCGATGGTCCAGCGGCGCAGGCGGATTGGGATACATCCGCTCCAGCGTCTCGCGGATCTTGAGACAGCGTTCCTTCTTGTTCATGCAGGCGTCATTCTAGGCTGTTAGAGAATCTCTATGACACACGACAACGTACAAGCGGACATCCGCGACTTCCTCGCAGGCACGCACTATGCGGTGGTGGGAGCATCCGTAGATCGCGAGAAGTACGGCAACAAGGTCTTGCGTGCCTACCTGCAGAAGGGACATGTGTGTGTACCCGTGCATCCGCGCGAGGCGCTCATCGAAGGGGTCGCATGTGTGCGCTCGGTAGAGGAGTTGCCCTTCGTTCCGCATGGGCTGTCGATCGTGACTCCGCCGCCAATCACGGAGAAAGTTGTCGATGCGGCCTTGGCCAAGGGCATCCGGCGCTTGTGGATGCAGCCAGGTGCCGAGCATGAGGGCGCGATTGCGAAGGCTCGCGCTGCAGGCTGCACGGTGTTGGCGCACGGTCCGTGCCTGTTAGTCGCGATCGGCTATCGCGAGCTGTGTTGAGCGCGCGGTTGTTGCTCGCGCTACAGCAAGCAGTTCTTGAGTGCCGGCTCGAGTTCCGGCCATTGGAAGCGGTAGCCGCTCTGCAGCGCCACTTGCGGCACGACTTTCTCTGACGCCAGCAATTGGGCGGCGAACTCGCCCACCGCAAGTCGCAACGCCAACGGCGGCACAGGCAAGAACGCCGGGCGTGACACGACCTTGCCCAAGGTGCGCGCGAACTCCTTGTTGCGCACGATGCCGGGCGCTGCTGCGTTGAGCGCGCCACGCACGCTTTCGCTGTCGATCGCGTGCAGGATCAAGCCCGCGCAATCATTCACATGGATCCACGGCAGCCACATCCCTCCCGCGCCAAACGGTCCGCCTAGGCCTAGCTTCCAGATCGGCACCATCTTCTGCAGCGCGCCGCCGTGTCGTCCCAACACGATGCCGATGCGCAGGTTCACAACGCGCACGCCGAGCTTTTCGGCTTCCAGAGCTTCACGCTCCCACGCCACGCACAGGTCGGCCAAGAAGCCGTTGGCTGGTGCGGAGGTCTCTGTCAAAAGTTCTTCACCGCGGTCGCCGTAGTAGCCCACAGCCGAAGCATTCACCAAGACACGCGGTTTGGTGTGGCTCTTGGCAATGGTCTCCACAAGGCGCTTGGTGTAGTCCACGCGTGAGGTGACCAGCTCACGCTTGTAGGCCTCGTTCCAGCGCTTGGCGCTGACCGAGGCACCTGCAAGATTCACCACTGCGTCGTACTTGGACACATCTTCAGGCCACGCGCTCATCGCCACGCCTGCGCGTGCGGTGCGCGCCGTCTCTGGATTGCGGGTGACGATGGTGGCGCGGTCGTTGCGCGCACACAGCAGGTTCACCAAGATCCCGCCGACGAAGCCAGTGCCACCAAAGACGAGTGCGTGCATGAGCGGCCTACCTCAGGGCTCCACAACCACGAGTGCTGCGCCGGCTTTGACCTCGGCACCGTCCGCACAGGCGTAGCGCACAAAGCGTGCATTCGGCGGCAGGACTCCGCCGCTCTTGTAGCCGATGTGGCTGAAGGTCTTCATCACTTCGAGCAAGCCTAAGGCAGCACCTTCGGCCAGGCGTTGGCCAGCTTGCGCATAGGCGGCCTCGCCAGGTGCGGGGCGGTGCCAGAAACGACCAGAAGAGGGAGCTTTCACGACCAGTACATCGTTCGCTGCACCAGACGTTGTGGATGCAGTCACTCCTGATCCCGCAGCACTGATGGGCTTTAGCTCTACCAGCACATCGCCATAGCCGACCGGTTGCCGCAGGCGCGTGGGTGGTTCGCTGACGACGACACCGATCACGGTCTCCGGCACGATCACTTCCAAGACCACGCCCAAGCGCACCACGCGTCCGAGCACTTGGCCCGCCGCGAGCACCGTACCGACGCTCGGTGCTTGCACATACAGCCCGACCTCGGGCGACAGCAGGCGCGTGCGCCCGTCGTGTAGCTCGACCAAACACTCCAACTTGCGATGAGCATCCATCAGCGCGGCTCCGTCAGAGCATCCAAGTCATGCAGCGACCAGATGCGCGGGTTCTTCACAGTGCGATGCCCCGTTGCTTGGTAGGCCATCTCGATCAAGGCCACGAGCCATGGACGCAGCTCTCGCAAGCGCACGATCTCATCGATGTCCAACTGGGCGGCGGCTTTGTAGGGATCCATGTCGCCTTCGATGCGCGCCTCGGTGTCCTTCATCGCTTGTTCGAGCTTGCTGCGCTCTTCCGGATCGGTGGTCGCGATCTCGAAGTTCGCATCCAGCTTGGTGCGATAGGTTGCGATCGCCAACGTGCGGCCTTCCATCACCGATAGGCGCGTCAATGGCGTAGCCAACTGCACGATCGGGTCATAGGGCAGGCCCGCCATGGCGTAGTACCCGGCGCCCGAAGCCTTGCGCAGCAACACGCTGAACATCGGCACAGCATTAGTGCTGTTGGCATAGATCAAGCTGGATCCATAACCGAGCAATCCCAGCCGCTCGGCCTCCACGCCGATGTCAAAGCCTGCAATGTCCTGCAGCCACACCAGCGGGATGCCATCCGCTTCGCATGCGCGGCTGAACGCCGCAGTCTTCGCGATGCTTTCCCGGTAGAGGATGCCAGCCGGCTTGACACCATCGCGTTGCTCGGCGTCAGGCACAATGCCTTGTCGATTGGCGACAAAGCCCGTCCACAGACCACCGACACGCGCGACGCCGCAAACGATTTCGCGTCCACGCTCGGGCAGAAACTCTTTGAAGAGCGAGCGATCGACCAAGCGCGCCAGCACTTCCTCTACGGACCACGTGTGGCGGTGATCAGCCGGGAAGAGCCCTTCCACTTCGCCTGCGTCATGCATCGGTTCCGCAGCATCCACGCCACCGCGGTAGTAGTCCGCTGCCGAGCTCGGCAGCTTGGCGATGTCAGCGCGAATCAGCGCGAGGGCTGTGACATCGTCTGGCGCGCGCACATCCGCGCAGCCCGAGGCATGCACATGCACTTCGGGCCCGCCGATGTCGAGGCTCGATAGCTCTTGTGACTTCGCGCCCTTGATCAACGCGGCGCCCGCGATGACCATGTACGCGCTCTCGGTCATGTAGACGCGATCGCTGATGATCGGCATGTAGCCGCCACCGGCAATGCAGTCGCCGAACACACCGGCGATCTGCGGCACTCCTTCGGCCGAGAGC